>JAEWDJ010000389.1 GCA_023390155.1 Actinomycetes bacterium
GTGCTCGGCCGTCTCGCCGCCGACCAGCGCGGTGCCGGTCGCCTCGCAGGCGCCGGCGATGCCCGCGACGATCGCGGCGATCCGCTCGGGGACCACCTTGCCGCAGGCGATGTAGTCGGTCATGAACAGCGGACGCGCGCCCACCACGATGATGTCGTCGACCACCATGCCGACGAGGTCCTGCCCGATGGTGTCGTGCTTGTCGATCGCCTGCGCGATGGCGACCTTGGTGCCGACGCCGTCGGTGGAGGTCGCCAGCAGCGGGCGACGGAAGTCCTTCAGGAACGAGACGTCGAAGAGCCCGGCGAACCCGCCCACTCCCCCGAAGACCTCGGGGCCCTGGGTGCGGGCGACGGCGGCCTTCATGAGCTCGACCGCGCGGTCCCCGGCGGCCGTGTCGACGCCGGCGGCGGCGTAGGAGGAGGACGAGGATGCGGTGGGTTCGGTCACCCGCCAATCGTACCCGGCGGGGCGACCGCCCCCGGCCGCTACTCCTGTCGGCCGGGGTCGCCGAACGACAGCAGGCGCTCGTACTCCGAGTCCGGCCCGGGCTCGCAGCCGTCGGAGGCGGCGTCGGCGCCGGTGTCGGTCTCGGCGACGACCTCGTTCGCCGCGACGGGACGCTCCAGCAGGTTCTTGCCGAGGTGGTGCGCGTCCGGGAGCTCGATCGGGTACTTGCCGGTGAAGCAGGCGGTGCAGAGGCGCTCGCGCGGCTGCTCGGTGGCGCCGATCATGCCGTCCTCGGAGAGGTAGCCGAGGCTGTCGGCGCCGATGGACTGGCGCACCTCCTCGACGCCGAGGCCGGTCGCGATGAGCTCGGCGCGGGAGGCGAAGTCGATGCCGTAGAAGCACGGCCAGGTGATGGGCGGGCTGGAGATGCGCACGTGCACCTCGGCGGCGCCGGCCTCCCGCAGCATCGAGACGAGCGCGCGCTGCGTGTTGCCGCGCACGATCGAGTCGTCGACCACCACGAGACGCTTGCCCTTGATGACCTCCTTCAGCGGGTTCAGCTTGAGCTTGATGCCGCGCTGGCGGATGGTCTGCGAGGGCTGGATGAAGGTGCGGCCGACGTACGAGTTCTTGACCAGGCCCTGGCCGAACGGGATGCCAGAGGCCTGCGCGTAGCCGATGGCCGCCGGCGTGCCCGACTCCGGCGTCGGGATGACGAGGTCGGCCTCCACCTCGTGCTCGCGGGCGAGCTGGCGGCCCATCTCGACGCGCGCCTCGTAGACGCCGCGGCCGGCGATGGTGGTGTCGGGACGCGCGAGGTACACGTACTCGAAGACGCAGCCGGCGCGCTTCTCGGCGGCGAAGCGGGAGCTGCGCAGGCCGTTCTCGTCGATGACGACGAGCTCTCCCGGCTCGATCTCGCGCACGAAGCTCGCGCCGACGATGTCGAGGGCGGCGGTCTCGGAGGCGACGACCCAGCCGCGCTCGAGCCGGCCGAGCACCAGCGGGCGCACGCCCTGCGGGTCGCGGGCGGCGTAGAGCGTGTGCTCGTCCATGAAGACCAGGCAGAAGGCGCCGCGCAGACGCGGGAGCACCTCGAGCGCGGTCGCCTCGAGCGTGTGGTCGAGGTCGCCCGTGAGCAGCGCGGTGACGACGGCCGTGTCGGTCGTGTTGCCGCGGGTGAGCTCGCCGTCGAGCTCCGGGTAGCGCTCGTGCACGAGCTGCATGAGCTCGGCGGTGTTGGTCAGGTTGCCGTTGTGGCCGAGGGCGACGGTTCCGCTCGTGGTGCGGCCGAGGGTCGGCTGCGCGTTCTGCCAGCTGGAGGCGCCGGTGGTGGAGTAGCGCGTGTGGCCGACGGCGATGTGGCCGGTCAGCGAGTTGAGCGCGTTCTCGTTGAACACCTGCGAGACGAGGCCCATGTCCTTGTAGATGAGGATCTTGTCGCCGTCGCTCGTCGCGATGCCCGCCGACTCCTGGCCGCGGTGCTGCAGCGCGTAGAGCCCGAAGTAGCTGAGCTTGGCGACCTCCTCGCCGGGAGCCCAGACGCCGAAGACGCCGCACGCGTCCTGGGGTCCTTTCTCACCGGGCAGCAGATCATGACTGAGAAGACCGTCGCCTCCGGCCACAGCGGACCCCTTTCTCGAGGTGTGTCGTTGTTCAGCTCTCGGGGTGCGCGGGCCGGTCGCCATCGGGTTCGACACCCGTCGGCTCGTCGCCGGGCTCCTCCGCGGGGATGTGCACGTCGATTCTATCCGCCTGCACGCTCCGCGCGCGCCGGGTGGTCGCGCGGTCGATGACGAGGGCGACGACGGCGCCGACCGTGACGCCCACGGCGACGCCGATGGCGAGGAGGAAGCCGAAGACCGAGCCGCGATCGTACGTGGGGTTCTCCGGGAAGGCGAACGTCAGCACCAGCGCGACGATCGCGAACAGCACCGCGCCCGTGATCATGAACCGGAAGTAGCGCGGCGAACGGTGCACGCGCACCTCCGCCTCGGTGACGGGCGCCTGCTCCTCCGGATTATCGGTCATACCCCCCATTCTCCCTTACCGCGCCTGAGCGAACGCCCACCCGCCCAGCAGCCGAGCACGCGGATTCTCTGCGGACTCGGGGGCTTCAGAAGCGGAGGGGGAGGAGGCCGTCGAGGGAGGCGCGCTGCCCGGAGGCGTGGACGGCGCCGGAGGCGAGGCCGTCCGCCCAGGCGAGCGAGCCGGAGGCGAGGGCGAGCCAGGTCGCCGGGTCGGTCTCGATGACGTTGGGCGGGGTGCCGCGGGTGTGCCGCGGCCCCGGGATGCACTGCGTCGCGCCGAAGGGCGGCACCCGCACCTCCACGGTGTTGCCCGGCGCCCGCTCGGCGAGCAGCTGGAGCAGGTAGCGCACGGCGGTCGCCGTGGT
>JAEWDJ010000463.1 GCA_023390155.1 Actinomycetes bacterium
CTGCATCGGCGTCGGCCAGGGGCTCGCCCTCATCCTGCGCGCCTGACCGCCCACCCGGGCCTGCCGGGCGGGAGGACGGGCGGGGTCAGTCCTCGGGGTGGGTGCCGGCGTGGGCGCGGAGGCGGGCCACGATCGGGCCGAGGGCGAAGGCGGCGAGCAGGAGGACGACGATGCCGATCGCGAGGGGGACGCTCCCGCCCACGAGGGTCGGCAGGTTCTGCAGGATCAGCACGAGGAAGACCACGAGACCGACCAGCCCGAGCGCCGGCGCGATCGCCCGGCGCCACAGCGAGGCCGCGCCGCGGTTGCGCGCGAAGAAGACCAGCACGGCGACGCTCGTGATGCCGAGCAGCAGCACCACGCCGACCGACGAGAACCCGGCGAGCCACGTGTAGTACTGGTTGATCGGGTCGAGGCCGGTCGCGGCTCCCACCACGAGCAGCACGCCGACGACGACGCCCGCGGCGATGGACGCGCGGTGCGGCGACCCGAGGCGGGCGTGCGCGTGGCCGAGCCGGGCGGGCAGGGCGCTGCGGCCCGAGAGCGTGAAGACGTACCGCGACACGATGTTGTGGAACGACAGGATGCACGCGAAGAGGCTCGTGACGAACAGCACCTGGATGATGTGCTCGCCCACGGTGCCGAGGTACTGCTGCGTGACGTCCGCCAGCATGGTGCCGCCGTGGTCGGTCGCGGTCTGCACGGCCTTCGAGTCGCCGACCGCGCTGATCAGGGCCCAGCTCGAGAGCGCGTAGAAGACGCCGATGAGCACGAGCGAGAGGTAGGTGGCGCGCGGGATGGTGCGGTCGGGGTCGCGCGCCTCGTCGCGGAACACCGCCGTCGCCTCGAAGCCGATGAAGCTCAGGATGGCGAACAGGATGCCGATGCCCGGCGCGCCCGACAGGATGACCGACGGCGAGACGATCCCGGTCGACAGTCCCTCCGGGGTGTTGCCGCCGAAGACGATGACCGCGTCGAGCACGAGCACGATCGCGACCTCCGCGATCAGCAGCACGGCGAGCACGCGGCCCGACAGCTCGATGTTGCGGTAGCCGAGGACCACCACGACGACGAAGGCCACGAGCGCGTAGATCCACCACGGGACGCTGGGCACGCCGTACGACCCGAGCAGCGAGTCCACACCGGGCCCGATCAGGCCGAAGACCGCGGCCTCCAGGGTCAAGTACGACAGCAGCGCGGCGAAGCCGGTGCCGAGCCCGGCGCTGCGGCCGAGGCTGCGGTCGACGTAGGAGTAGAACGCTCCGGCCGACTTCACGTGCGGCGTCATCGTGGTGAAGCCGACCGCGAAGAGCAGCAGCACGACGGTCGCGATGATGAAGGTCGCCGGGAAGCCGGTCCCGTTGCCGACGGCGATGCCGAGCGGCACCGGGCCGCCGATCACGCCGAGGGGCGAGGCGGCCGCGACCACCATGAAGACGATGGAGGCGACGCCGAGGTTGCCTCGGAGCCGGGTGCGGGCGGGAGCGGACGCGGGTGCGTCCGCCGGGGCGGCGGGCGCGGTCTGGTCGTCGATGGCCATGGGGGTCCTCGCGGGTTCGGGGGAAGGGTGGAAGGGAAGCAGAGTGGAAGGGAGGCAGGGGCGGAACGATGGACGGGCTGGAGGGAATGTAGCGGCGCCGGGCCCGGCCCGTCACGCCGGGTTACCGAATGTTGCCGCCGGCGGGCCGCGTCAGGAAGCGGACGCGGGCACGCCCAGCGCGACCTGCGCCGCCGGGTGCGCCGCGTCCACGCGTGGGCCGGCGGCCCCGAGCTTCTCGCGGAGCGTCCCGGGCCGGTAGGCGGTCTGGTAGCGGCCGCGCCGCTGGAGCTCGGGCACGAGCAGGTCGACCACGCCCTCGAACGTCTCGGGCACGGCGGCCGCCGCGAGGTTGAACCCGTCGACGCCCGTCTCGTCCACCCACGACTCGAGCGCGTCGGCGACCGTCTCCGGTGAACCCGCGATGACGGGGCCGTCGCCGCCGATGCGGGCGTACTCGGCGATCTCGCGCACGGTCCAGGCGCGGTCCGGGTCGGCGGCGCTGAAGGCGCGAACGACGGACTGGATGGCGTTGGAGTCCTGGTCGCGCAGCACCGCGTCCGGGTCGAGCCGCGAGAAGTCGATCCCGGTCCAGCCCGACATGAGCGTGAGCGCGCCCTCGGCGGAGGCCACGGCCAGGTACTCGTCGAGCCGGCGCTGCGCCTCCGCGTCGGTCTCGGCCACGATCACGGTCTGCTGGTTGACCACCGCGACGGCCGCCGGGTCGCGCCCGGCCTCGCCGACGGCGTCCCGCAGCGCCGCGACCTGCGCCGCCAGCACCTTCTTGGAGGGCGCGGCGACGAACACGTTCTCGGCGTGCCGCGCCGCGAACGCAACGCCGCGCGGCGACGCACCGGCCTGGAACAGGAACGGCGTGCGCTGCGGACTCGGCTCGCTGAGGTGGATGCCCGGCACACGGAAGAACTCGCCCTCGTGCTCGATGGGGTGCACGCGGTCGGGGTGCGCGTAGACACCGGCCTCGGCGTCGGCGACCACGGCGTCGTCGTCCCAGCTGCGCTCCCACAGCTTGTACGCGACCTCCAGGTACTCCTCGGCGATCTCGTACCGGCGGTCGTGCGCCTCCTGCCCGCTGACGCCCAGGTTGAGGGCGCCGCTGTTCAGGTAACTCGTCACGACGTTCCAGCCGATCCGGCCGCGGGTCAGGTGGTCGAGCGTCGACATGCGCCGGGCGAAGGGATACGGGTGCTCGAACGACACGCTCGCGGTCACGCCGAACCCGAGGTGCTCGGTCGCGGCGGCCATCGCCGGGATGAGCTGGAGCGGGTCGTTGACCGGCACCTGCACTCCGCCGCGCAGGGCCGCGTCGCGGCTGCCGCCGTAGACGTCGTAGACGCCGAGCACGTCGGCCAGGAACACCGCGTCGATGAGGCCGCGCTCGAGCGTCTGCGCCAGCTCGATCCAGTAGTCGAGGTCGAGGTAGCGGCGCGACTCGTCGCGCGGGTGCCGCCAGAGGCCGGGCGAGAGGTGCCCGACGGAGTTCATCGTGAAGGCGTTGAGCCGGATCCGCTGCGCCATGCCGTCGCCGCCGCTCAGATCCAGGAGTGACGGGCCGGGAGCGTGCCGTTCAGCACGTAGTCGCCGACGATGACGGGCTTCCAGCGCACCGGGTCGTGCAGCGTGTGCACGCGGGCGTTGCGCCAGTAGCGGTCGAGCGCCTTCGCGCCGAGCGTCGAGCGCGTGCCGCCGAGCTCCAGGAGGCGGGACGACGCCTCCAGCGCGAGCTCGGTCGTGAGCACCTTGGCTCGCGCGACGGCGATGGAGGCGGCGGCCACGTTCTCCTCGTCGGCGTGCGGCTTGGCGGCGTCCACCGCCTCCCCCGCCTTCTCGGTCAGGGCCTCGGCGGCGGCGAGGTCGATGTCGAGCCGGCCGACGCGCTCGAGCGTCAGCGGGTCCTTGCTCGCGGAGTCCACACCGCTGTCGATCCACGGGCGTGCCGCGCGCACGGCCTCGTGCGTCTCGCGGATCGCGCCGCGGGCGATGCCGAGGTCGATCGCGAGGGTGGTCAGCTGGGCGAACGGCCCCGCGATGGTCGGGTTCTCGTACTCGGTGTGCATCGGGAACACCCGGTCGGCCGGGACGCGCAGCCCCTCCAGCAGCACCGTGCCGCTCGAGGTCGCCCGCTGGCCGAACGCCGACCAGTCGTCGACGACCGTCAGGCCGTCGCTCCCGCGCTCGGTGAAGACGAGCTGCTCCCGCCCCTCCTCGTCGACGGCGAGCACCGGAATCCAGTGCGCGTACGCCGACCCGGTCGAGTAGAACTTGCGGCCCGTCACGACGACCTCGTCGCCGTCGGCGACGAGCCGCGTCTGGATCTCGGCGACGTCCTTGCCTCCCGCCTCCGAGAACGCGTTCGCGAACCGGGCGCCGGCGAGCACCAGCCCGAAGAAGAACGCCTTCTGCTCCTCCGTGCCCGAGAGCCGGATGTCCTCCACGAGGCAGTAGTGGTTCTGCGGGATCTGCCCGAGCGAGGGCTCGACGGCCGAGACGGTCGCGATCACATCGGCCAGGGTGGCCTGCGAGACGTCCGCGCCGCCGAACGCGCGCGGGATCGTGATCGCCCACAGGCCGGTCGCGCTGAACGCGTCCACCACCTCCGCCGGGATGCGCCGCTCGGCGTCGATCTGCGCCGCGTACGGTCGCACCGACTCGGCGAAGTCGTGCGCGACGGCGCGGGCCTCCTCGTCGGAGGCGATCACCCGGGCGCGGGGCGGGGCGGTCGTGACGGCGGTCGTGACGGCGGTGTCGGCGGTCATGGCTGTCCTTCGGGGGTTCGGGCGGCGGGTTCCGTTCCGACACGGTAGTGCGGGGCGGAGGGGCGCCGCGCGAGGGACGCAATGCGGGGTAACAGTCGCTTGGCCCTCCCTGTTGACAGTTTGAATTCTAATGATTAGAGTTCTAACTATGACATCGAGGACCGAACGGCTCGCCGACCTGCTGCGCACCATCCTGTTCGCGCAGCGGGCCGCCGGCGAGGAGTGGATCCGCGCGAGCGGCCTCACCCGCTCCCAGTCGTTCACCCTCGCCTACCTCGACGAGAACCGGGATCGCGGAGTGATCGCCCGCGAGCTGGCCGAGATGTCCGGAACCACGCCCGCCAGCGTCACCAGCCTCCTGCAGGGGCTGGAGGACCGCGGCTACATCACGCGCGAGCCGTCGCCGACGGACTCCCGCGTGAAGCTCATCCGCATCACACCGGAGGGCACCCAGGTCGTCACCGGCTTCGACGACGTCATGACCGCCGCTCAGACGCGCATCTTCTCGGTGCTGTCCGACGACGACCAGGACGCCCTCATCGCCCTGCTCCAGCCGCTCGCCGACTCGCTCGTCGCGTCGGGCGACGCCCCGCCGCCGGCAGCCACCGAGCTGAACCGGCGCCGCCGCTAGCGACCGCTGCGCGACCGCTAGCGCGACCGCCCGCGCCGTCTCTTCGCACGGCGCCGCATCCCCGATCACCAGGCTTCCCAGCCGTTCACCGGAACGGAGACTCCGTCATGTCCGCATCCAACCGCCTCACCCTGTCCTCCGCGCCCATCTGGCGGGCGCTCGTGCACCTCTGCGTGCCGATGATCGCCGGCTTCTCGGTCGGCGCCGTCTACAACATCATCAACGCGGGCTTCGTCGGCTCGCTGCACTCGACCCCGCTGCTGGCGGCGCTGACCTTCAGCCTCCCCGTCTTCGCCCTCATCATGGCGGTGGGAGGCGTCTTCGGCGTCGGCGGCGGCACCTACGTCTCCCGGCTGCTCGGTTCGCAGGAGGGGCCCGGCGCCGACGCGGAGGCGGCGGAGGCTCGCATCAAGCAGGTGTCGTCCTTCACGTTCTGGGGCGCGCTCGCCGGCGGCGCCGTCATCGGCGTGCTCGGCCTGATCTTCGCGACGCCGCTCGCCGCGCTCGTCGGCGCATCCGGTGCCTCCCTCGCCCCGACCGCGCTCTACATCGGCGCCATGTTCGCCTTCGCCCCGATCTACGTCGCCGCGTTCGCCCTGGAGCAGCTGGTGCGGGCCGAGGGCGCGGCGGTCGCCTCCATGACCGGGCTCATCGCCTCCACCGTCGCCAACCTCCTCTTCGACGTCGTGTTCATCCTCGGCCTCGGCTGGGGTGTGCTCGGCGCCGGCATCGCGCTCGGCCTCTCGAACGTCGTGACCGTCGCCTACTACGTGTGGTGGCTGACCCGCCGGAGCGAGACCGTCTCCCTCGCCCCGCGGTTCTTCCGCGCCGACCGGGAGATGCTGACGACCGTCTTCGGCGTCGGAGCCTCCGAGCTGCTGATGTCGTCGTTCCTCATCGTCACCACCCTCGTCATGAACTGGATCGCCATCGGCTACGGCGCCTCGCTGCTCGCCGCGATGGGCGTGGCCCTGCGCATCTCGCAGCTGCCCGAGATGATCTGCATGGGCGTGTTCATGGGCGCCATCCCCCTCTTCGCCTACGCCTTCGGCGCCCGCAACGGCGCCCGCCTGCGCCGCGCGATCACGGGCAGCGCGATCGCCATCGCCGGGATCGTGCTCGTGTTCTCGACGCTGGTGTTCGTCTTCCGCGACCAGGTGTTCGCGCTCTTCAGCGCCGACCCCGCGGTCATCGAGGACGGGACGCTCATCCTCACCGCCATGCTCGTCTCCACCCTGTTCAACGGCTTCACCGGGCTGATCATCGCCGTCTTCCAGGCCACCGAGCAGATGCGCAACGCCACCATCATGTCCGTCGCGCAGGGCATCCTGTTCATCCCGGTCGTGCTCGTCGGCAACGCGGTGTTCGGGATGACCGGCGTCATCTGGGCGATGACCGTCACCGAGCTGCTCGTGCTGGCCCTGGGCGCGGCC
>JAEWDJ010000040.1 GCA_023390155.1 Actinomycetes bacterium
CCGGAGAGGCCGCCGTCACGCGCTGCGGCGCGACGGTGATGGCCGCGTTGCGCAGGAGGGTCTTCACGTCGCCCGCCTGCTCCGAGAGCATCACCGTGACGACGTCGCCCGCGCTGCCGGCGCGCGCCGTGCGGCCGGAGCGGTGGAGGTACGCCTTGTGCTCCGCGGGCGGGTCGACGTGCACGACGAGCTCCACGTCGTCCACGTGCACGCCGCGCGCCGCGACGTCGGTCGCGACGAGCACGCGCACCTCGCCCGAGCCGAAGGCGGCCAGGTTGCGGTCGCGGGCCGGCTGGGAGAGGTTGCCGTGCAGGTCGACGGCCGGGATGCCCGAGGTGGTCAGCTGCTTGGCGAGGCGCTTGGCCTGGTGCTTGGTGCGGGTGAAGAGGATGCGGCGGCCGCGCCCCGAGGCGAGCGCCGTGACGAGGTCCTTCTTCTCGTCCGCGGTCGGCACCTCGAAGACGTGGTGCGTCATCGCCGCGACCGGGCTGTTCGCCTCGTCGACCGAGTGCATGGCCTCGTTGCGCAGGAAGCGCTTGACCAGCTTGTCCACGCCGTTGTCGAGCGTGGCCGAGAAGAGCAGGCGCTGGCCGCCGGCGGGCGTCTTGTCGAGGATGCGCGTGACGACGGGCAGGAAGCCGAGGTCGGCCATGTGGTCGGCCTCGTCGAGCACGGTGATCTCGATCTTGTCGAGCGAGACCTCGCCCTGCTTCATGAGGTCGTCGAGGCGGCCGGGGCAGGCGACGACGATGTCGACGCCGGCGCGGAGGGCGGTCACCTGGCGGCTCTGGGAGACGCCGCCGAAGATGGTGGTGATCGCGAGTCCGGCCGAATCGGCGAGTGGCTTCAGCGTCGCCGCGATCTGGGTGGCGAGCTCGCGGGTCGGCGCGAGCACGAGCCCGCGTGGCCGGCGGTTGCGGCCCTGAGCGGGAGCGGCGCCGGCGGCGAGGCGGGCGACGAGCGGGAGGCTGAACGCGATGGTCTTGCCGGATCCGGTCTTGCCGCGGCCCAGCACGTCGCGCCCCGACAGCGTGTCGGGGAGGGTGTCGGCCTGGATGGGGAAGGGCTCCGTCTTGCCGTCGGCCGCGAGAGCGGCGACGAGGGGAGCGGGCACGCCGAGGTCGGCGAAAGTCGAGGTGGTCACTGGTGCCTTTCGGGCATCGGGCCCCGGCGCGGCCGTTCGCGGGCGCACGGGACGAGGTGGCGAAGGTGCGGGATGCACGTTTCGTTCGCCGTGAGAATGTGGCGCGTGCGGGGCGGGCCCGTCGCTCGCGCGATGCGTTCTACGACGCAGGAGCCGTCGGATGGCTCGCAGTCCTCTCATCCTAGCGTGCCCGGCTGGGAGCGCGGTCACGGCTGGAGGTCGTAGACTTTCGGCCCGGAAACGAGAGGCGGTCTGCGGGTGCACGAATCGGAGCTGGATCGCGAGCGCGCGGTCGTCCAGGCCCTGTACGAGCGCCTCGACGCCCTCCGCGTGGAGACGGCCGACCGCCTGGCGCAGGTGCGGCGTGAATCGGTGGGCGGCAACCACCAGGCCCGCAGCGAGCGCGACGCGTTCGCGCGCCTCTACGAGGACCAGCTCGCCCAGCTGCGGGAGGTCGACGCCCGCCTGGTCTTCGGCCGCCTCCTGCTGGAGGAGGAGGTGGACGGCTCGGCGCACCGCTACATCGGCCGTATCGGGCTGCGCGACGACGACCAGCGCTCCCTCCTCGTCGACTGGCGGGCGCAGCAGGCCAGCGCCTTCTATCAGGCGACCGCGAGTGAGCGGATGGGCGTGCGGGCCCGCCGCCATCTCACGATGACCGGGCGCCAGGTCACCCGCATCGACGACGAGGTCTTCGACGAGTCCCTCCTCTCGGGGGAGCGTCCGGCCGGCGAGACCGTGCAGGGCGAGGGCGCGCTGCTCGCTGCGCTGACCGCACAGCGCACGGGTCGGATGGGCGACATCGTCGCGACCATCCAGGCAGAGCAGGACCGCATCATCCGCTCCGACCTCCGCGGCGCACTGGTCGTGCAGGGCGGCCCGGGCACCGGCAAGACCGCCGTCGCGCTGCACCGCGCCGCCTACCTCCTGTACGCGAACCGTAAGCGCCTCGGCTCCTCCGGCGTGCTCGTGGTCGGTCCCTCCACCGCGTTCCTGCGCTACATCGAGGCCGTGCTGCCGTCGCTCGGCGAGACCGGGGTCGTCCTGCAGACGCTCGGCGAGCTGTTCCCCGGCGTGGAGGCGACGACCGACGACGAGCCAGAGGCCGCGCGGCTGAAGGGCGCCGCCGCGATGGCGCGGCTGCTCTCCCGCGCCGTGAAGTCCCGGCAGAAGGCGCCGGTCGAGGCCCAGACCGTGGTGGTGGACAACGAGCGCCTCGTGGTGCAGCCCGAGCTCGTGCAGCGCGCGATCGCCAAGGCGCAGCGCACGGGCAAGCCGCACAACGTCGCCCGCGTCACCTTCGTCAAGCACGCGCTGGCGGAGCTCACCGACCAGTTGGCGGCCCAGCTGCGCGCCTCCGGGTCGACCCTCGACGACGCCGACCTGAAGGTGCTGCGGGAGGACCTGCGCACCTCCTACGACATCCGCGTGCTGCTCAACACCGCCTGGCTGCCGCTGACGCCGCAGAAGCTCCTGCAGGACCTGTACGCGCGCCCCTCCTGGCTGGCCGAGCTGACACCGCGCTGGACGGAGGCGCAGCGGGCTGCCCTGCACCGCGAGCGGTCCGAGCCGTTCACCGTCTCCGACGTCCCGCTGCTCGACGAGGCGGCCGAGCTGCTCGGCGACTTCCCCGGGAAGGCCGATCCCGGCGCGCGCGAGCGCGAGCGGCAGCGCAAGCGCGACCTCGAGAACGCCCGCGCCGCGATCCGCAACATGGGCGTCGAGGGCCTGGTCAGCGCCGAGCAGTTGGCCGACGGCTTCGCCGAGCGCGTCGACCGCGGCACGACGGCCGAGCGGGCCTCCGCCGACCGCTCCTGGACCTACGGCCACGTCGTCGTCGACGAGGCGCAGGAGCTCTCGCCGATGCAGTGGCGGGTGCTGGTGCGCCGCTGCCCGATGAAGTCGTTCACGATCGTGGGCGACATCGCCCAGGTCTCGTCGCCCGCCGGCGCGTCGAGCTGGGCCGGCGCCCTCCAGCCGTACTTCAAGGACGCCTGGCGGCTGGAGGAGCTCACCGTCAACTACCGCACGCCCGCGCAGATCGCCGGCGAGGCCGAGCGGATGGCGCAGACCGCGGGGCTCCCGATCACCCCGACCCGGTCGGTGCGCGAGGGGGACTGGCCCATCCGCCGGGTGGGCGCCGAGGGCGCGGGCCTCGCGGAGGCCGTGGTCGCCGCCGTCGAGCACGACCGCGCCATCGACGACGCGGGAA
>JAEWDJ010000159.1 GCA_023390155.1 Actinomycetes bacterium
GGCGTGGTGCTCGCGCGTGGGGCCGCGGCCGGGAGGCGGGGTCCGCGCCGCACCGTCGCCGAAGTTTGCGCTCCACGGCCCGCCCAGGTGGACCACGAGCGGATAACGCGCGAGCCGGCCGAGCAGCGGATCCGCCATCGTGCTCTTCTCCGCCACGGGGTCGAACGCGGTGAGCAGCTCGAGCGCCTCGAAGTAGCGCCCTGCCGACTGCCACCAGTAGGCCACCCCTTCGGTGCACCCGCCGTCGTCCGGGATCGCGGAGCGGTATCCCGCGAGACTCGTCCGCGCATCGCGGGCGATGCCGCGCCAGCGCTCCTCGCCGAGCTCCTCGAGGAGGGCGGCCGTGAGGACGTTCGAGACGATCCACGGGTTCCAATTGCTGGGGATGCCGAACCAGTGATAGTCGCGCCCGCTCTGCTCGAAGGGGCGCAGCACGCGCGCGTCGACCTCCCGGTGCACGCGCGCGAACAGCTCGGCGACCGTCGGGTCTTCGCTCGCGCGCTGCCGATGTAGAGCTGCCAGGGTGGCCAGCGTGGCCGCCGTCTCGGCGGCGAACAGGTCGACCGCGGGGTGGTCCGGGTCCGGAAGAGCCCTCGGCTCGCGCTCCCCCGCGATGCCGGGCGCGGCGTTGTCGTGCGCGGGGACGCACCAGGTGGTCTCCTCCAGGATCGCCCAGGCGAGGTCGAGCAGCGGGGACAGCCACGGGCCGTCGGGATCGAGCGCGAGCGCGAGCGCGAGTGCGCCGAGGTCGCGACGGCGACGGAAGTAGCCGTCTTCGTAGGCGCGGCGGTCACCTGTGCGCTGGAAGGCCAGCCACTGGGAGGCGGTCAGGAGGGGCGGCGGCGCCGTGAGCGCAGCCTGGGCGTGCTCGAGCACCGCTGCGCGGGTGGTCTCGTCGACGGCCTCCCACGCCGCACGGTCGTCGGCGCGGGCGAAGGCCGTCCAACCGGGACGGGCCGCGCGGGCGGCGGCGACCGCTGCGGGATCGACGGCCGCGAAGGCCTCTTCGGCGGACGGCACGAGAGCCGGGGCGGCGACGTCGATGCTCACGCCGCGACCCTAGCAAGCCCCCGATGCCAGGCCGATCGGTCCTCCGCAAACGATCGGGACCGATCACTCGGCGCACGGACTTGCGCCGGGCGGCAGGGCATGCTTTTAATCTGCGTATGCATGCAGATAAGCCGATATGCGGTCGCCTCCCCGACAGCCAGTACGTCGAACTCGCCGTCGAGGTGTTCGGGATGCTGGCCGACGCGACCCGCGTGCGGATCGTCCTCGCTCTCCGCGACGCCGGCGAGCTGCCCGTGAACCAGCTCGCCGAGCTGCTCGACAAGCAGCCGGCCGCCGTCTCGCAGCATCTCGCCAAGCTGCGGCTCGCCCGCATCGTCGCCACCCGGCAGGAGGGCCAGCGGGTCTATTACCGGCTCGAGAACGAGCACGCCAGCCGGCTCGTCACGGACGCGATCTTCCAGGCGGAGCACTCGCTCGGCGGCACCCCGCGCCACCACCACGCCGAGGCGACCACGGCGGACGGGGCGACCGCGTGAGCCGCGACCTGCGGGAACGGCACGAGGGGCACGGCGCCGAACACGAGCACCACGAGCACGGCCACCCGCACCCCAGCGGCTTCCTCGGCTTCCTGCACGAGCTCTTCGTCCCGCACACCCACGACGCCGCGGACTCGATCGACGACGCGTTGGAGGCCAGCACCGAGGGCGTCCGCGCGCTGAAGGTCTCCCTCGCGGTGCTGCTGGCCACCACCATCCTCCAGGCGGTGGTCGTCGCGTTCAGCGGGTCCGTCGCGCTGCTGGCCGACACCGTCCACAACTTCTCCGACGCGCTCACGGCCGTCCCGCTGTGGGTGGCGTTCGTCCTCGGCCGGCGCGCGGCCTCCCGCCGGTACACCTTCGGCTACGGCCGTGCGGAGGACCTGGCCGGCCTGTTCATCATCGCCGTCGTCGCCCTCTCGGCGATCGTGGCGGCCTGGCAGTCGATCGACCGCTTCGTGCACCCGCAGCCCCTGAGCAACCTCGGCTGGGTGGTGGTCGCGGGGGTCATCGGCTTCGCGGGCAACGAGGCGGTGGCGGTCTACCGCATCCGCGTCGGCCGGCGCATCGGCTCCGCCGCGCTCGTCGCCGACGGCGTCCACGCCCGCATCGACGGCTTCACCTCCCTGGCGGTGGTGCTCGGCGCCGTCGGCGTGATGCTCGGCTTCCCGCTGGCCGATCCGATCGTCGGCCTGCTGATCTCGGCGGCCATCCTCGTCCTGCTCTGGGGCACGGTCCGCAGCATCGGTCGGCGCCTCCTCGACGCCATCGAACCCGAGCTGCTCGACCGGCTGGAGCACGCCCTTGCGGACACCGCCGGCGTGACGGGCGTCCCGCAGGTGCAGCTCCGCTGGGTCGGCCACCGCCTCCGCGGCAGCGCCGTCCTCGCCGTGGACGCCCCCACCCTCGCCGAGGCGCGGGCGATCACGGTCGCGGCCCGGGAGAACGCGCGGGCGCACCTGCACACGCTCGACGAGCTGCGGATCGAGCTCGCCTGAACGGGCCGCGTCCCCGCCGTTGAGCCCCGGCCGTCCACGTGGGACTGTGGGCAGCACAGCCCCCGACACGAGGAGGACGGCCATGGGCAAGCGGAAGAAGCTCGAGAAGGCGACGAAGAAGGCCTACAAGCGCGCCAAGAAGGCGGTGGACGAGGCGGTGCGCACCGCCGAGGCCGTCGACGCGCACGCCCGCAAGCGGGCCGCCTCGCTCGCCACCCGGCTCGCCGATGTCCCCACTCCCCTGCCGACCGCCGCGGCGGGCTCCGGCGACGCGCTCGGCGCGGTCGACCTGACTCCGCCTCTTCCGAACGTCGAGGACGCCGATGCGGACACCACCGCCGAGTTCGCCGGGGCGATCGCCACGACCGCGCCGCACGACCCGGAGCTCGACCGGCTCACCCTCCAAGCCCTTCGCGACGTCGCGAGCGCCCGCGGGCTCCGCAACGTCTCCCGGCTCACCAAGGCCCAGCTGATCGAGCGCCTCAGCGAGTGACGCGCCTCCCGTGAACCGGGGTGTTGCCCGCCGTCGCCGCCTCGCGGGAGAATGCACCCGATGGGGGTCTCGATCGTCGTGCCGGCTGTGTGGGGCCGCGCTTACTTCGCGCTGCAGGCGCTCGCCGGCGCGTGCTGGTGGGTCGCCGTCTTCACTGTGCCCCTCGTCCGCTCCGCGACCCTCGGCGATCTGCCCGCTCCCGCGATCGCGATCGTCGACGTCCCCCTCTTTGTCGGGGCGTCGGCGCTCGCCGCGTGCGGGTTCCGCGCCGCGGGGCTGATCGCGACGGGCTGGACGCTCCTCGTCACCGTCGCGCTGGCCGCGTATGCCACCCTGACCGCGGAGGCCGGCTGGGGCGTGCTCCTGATGCTGGCCGCTTCGGGCTGCTCCCTCCTCGCCGTCTCCGCGCTCCTGCTCGGGCGTCTGCCGACCGAGTGGATCGTCCGCGGTCCGTTCGGCTTCCGGCTCGCCGCCCGGGGACGCTCCGCCGCGGCGCACCTCCTCGCCACGGTCGGCCAGATCGTCGTGTTCTGGGGGTTCTTCCTGGGCGTGCTTCCGGCGCTGATCGCGCTCCTGGAGCGGCGTTGGGGGCTGTCCGTGGCCTTCCCGCCCGGCATGCCGGCCGTCGGCGCCCTCGTCTTCCTACTCGCGAGCGCGCTCGGACTCTGGGCGGGAGTCACGATGTCGACCCTCGGCGACGGGACGCCGCTTCCGGCGGCGATGCCGCGCCTGCTCGTGGTGGCGGGCCCGTACCGCTGGGTGCGCAACCCCATGGCCCTCGCCGGCATCGCCCAGGGCGTCGCGGTCGGGCTGATGCTGGAGTCCTGGGCGGTGATCGGCTACGCGCTGCTCGGTTCGCTGGTGTGGAACCTCGCCGTGCGCCCGTTCGAGGAGGCGGACCTCCTGCAGCGCTTCGGCGACCAGTTCGCCCACTACCGCGACAACGTCCGCTGCTGGCTGCCCCGGACCACGCCGTGGGAGCCCGTCCCCGCCTGAACCGACCAGGAAGGATCACGATGAGTCACGCAACGATCGCCCCGTTCTCCCCCGACCCGGACCGGGACTTCGACATCCGCACCACCCTCGGGCTCTCGGTGGAGGGGGCCGCCGAGCCCGGGGAGGTGCTCGCGGCCACCGGCGGGATCCGCAGAGGCGACCATGACGGCTGGTGCGCCGCCTGGCGGTCCCTCGCCGAGCGGACCGCCGCCGTCGCCGAGGCCGCACGCGCCGGCAGGCACTCGGTCACCGCCGCCGGCGCGTACCTGCGCGCCTCCACCTACTTCGGGGTCGCGGTGAACGCCCTGGGCGCACTGCCGGACTCGCCCGAGCTCGCCGCGACCTTCGCCCGCCAGCGGGCGGCCTGGGAGGCGTTCGTGGCGCTCACCCCGGGCGCCGGGCGCGTCGACATCCCGTTCGAGGACGGCGCCCTCCCCGGCTACGTGTTCCGGCCCGCGGGCGCTGCGCCCGACGACCGCCTCCCGGCACTCGTCGCCGTGAACGGCAGCGACGGGTCGCTCGCCGCCCTCTTCGCCGTCGCGGTCTCCCCCGCGCTGAAGCGGGGCTACACGGTGCTCGTCTTCGACGGGCCGGGCCAGCAGTCCCAGCTGTTCGAGGCGGGCACGACCTTCCGGCCCGACTGGGAGAACGTGCTGACCCCGGTCTACGACTTCGTGGCAACGCAGCCGGGAGTCGACGCGAGCCGGGTGGGCCTCTACGGCATCAGCCAGGGCGGCTACTGGGTCACCCGGGCGCTCGTCTTCGAGCAGCGCTTCGCCGCAGCGATCGCCGACCCCGGTGTCCTGGACGTCTCCGCTTCCTGGACGAGCCACCTTCCGAAATCGCTCCTCACCGCACTCGACCGCGGGGAGACCGAGAAGTTCGACAGGGAGATGGCGCTGGGCATGAGGTTCTCCGGCGGCGTCGCCCGCACCTGGGAGTTCCGCGCGCGCCCCTACGGCACCACCGGCTACGCCGAGACGCTGGAGGCCGTGCGCACCTACCGCGTGACGTCTGCGGAGGCCGCGGGCATCACGACGCCACTGCTCATCACGGACCCCGAAGGCGAGCAGTTCTGGCCGGGCCAGTCCGAACAGCTCGCCGCCGACACCGCGGGCGTGTCGACCCTGGTCCGCTTCACCGCGGCCCAGGGCGCGGACGGGCACTGCGAGCCGCTCGCGCGCACCCAGGTCGCCCAGGCGATGTTCGACTGGCTGGACACGCGCCTGGGGCGGTGACGGCGGCGGGCGCTCAGCCGTCGGCCGGGTCGTGCTCGCCCTTCAGCACGAAGAACGACCCGCGGATCTCGCCCGCGAGCTTCGATCGCTGCCGGGCGAACTTGAAGCGGTCGGCGAGCTCGGCCGGCACCTCCATGCCCTGCGAGAGCTTGAACCCGACGGCGCGTTTGCCCGCGGGGTCGAGCGCGTACATGACGTTGATGGAGAGGCCGGACTCGTAGAAGACGTAGTCCATGTGCAGGCCGTCGACCTCGAACGAGGTGGCCTCGAGCGGGCGGGAGGCGATGTGGAGGTCGCGCTCCTCGGCGAGGATGCGGGCGACCCGGTCGACGGTCGCGGTCTCCTCGTCGGCGGGCCCGACCGCGAAGTCGTGATCGTACTTGTTCTTGTAGTAGCGCGCCTCGTTGGCGCGCAGCCCTGCCAGCGCCTCCGCCACCGGGCTGGACTCCAGCCCGGCCGTGGACACGTTCACGAAGTCGACGATCTCCCGCATGAGTCCTCCAGCCGTCTCTGGCACCACGATAGCGTCAGGCCGGGCGCCGCTGGTCCAGCCGTTGGAGCAGCCGCGTCGTCGTGCTCCACGACCGGACGGTCATCGACCGGAACACCGGCAGCGCCATCAGCCGGGTGATACGGGTACGGCCCGCCTGGGCGGCGACGCGGGAGAAGTAGAGGGCGCCCGGGCCGGGCGCGACCGCATCCACCCCGTCCCGCAGCTCGGGCAGCTCGGCGAGCACCGTCGCGACGTCGAGCGAACGCGCCAGGAAGAAGACGTCGCTGCGGAGTTCGGGCGATCCGTGCCCGGCCGGCGCGCCGGCGACGGTGGCCGCGAGCTCGGCGTGCGAGCGAACGAGCGTGGGGATCTCGAACCCGAAGCGCTCCCCCAGCGCTCTCCCGAGGGACTCCTCCAGCTGCGCCGGCGTGGTGTCGCGTGCCGTGAACATCACGTTCCCGCTCTGGAGCAGGGTCGAGACGCCCGTGTGCCCCTGCTCCGCGACGAGAGCCACGAGGTCGGCCATGGCGACCGCGTTGCGCCCGCCGACGTTGATGCCGCGCAGCAGTGCGACGTAGTCGTCGCTCATCGGCCGAGCCCGTCCGCGGCGGGCCGGGGATCCCCGACGCTCGCCCCGGGCGCCCCGGCGGCGAGCACCGACAGCAGCGCGAGCTTCTCGGCGGCCGCGGTGTCGGCGGGATGGTAGAGCACGAGGACGATGCCGTCCGTCCCCGTCACCAGCAGCTTCTCGCGGTGCACGGCCAGCTCGCCGACCTCCGGGTGCTGGAAGGTGAAGGTGGCGCCGCGCCGTTCGCGCACGTCGTGCCTGCTCCACAGCCGCGCGAACGCCGGGCTCGCGACCGACAGCTCGCCCACGAGCTCGACCACGCGCGCGTCGTCGGCGTCGGCGCCCACCGATCGGCGGAAGCCCGCGATCAGCGTCGCGGATGCCGCCTCCCAGTCGGGGAAGAGGGCCTGCTCGGCCGGGTCGAGGAACACGTCGCGCAGCCGGTTGCGCCCGGCGACCAGCCGCGGCGAGAGTGCGGTCGCGAGCCGGTTCGCGGCGAGCACGTCGAGGTAGCGGCCCTCGACGAACGCGGGGAACGGCAGCTGCGGCACGAGCGCGGAAGTGCTCGCGGGGACGCTCTCCGGCCGTGGCCGCCGCGGACGGCGGGGACGCTCCTCCGCCCGCGCCAACGCGATCAGGTGCGCTGTCGCCTCCTCCTCGAGCTGGAGCACGCGCGCGATCGAGTGCAGCACCTGGTCGGAGGGATGCCGGTCCCGCCCCTGCTCCAGTCGCAGGTAGTACTCGGCGCTGATCCCGGCCAGCAGGGCGACCTCCTCCCTCCTCAGCCCGCGGACGCGGCGGGTCCCCAGCGCCGGGATCCCGACGGTCTCGGGGCCGATGAGTCCGCGCCGGGCGCGGAGGAACTCGCCCAGCCGGTTCTGCTCGCCGCTCATGCCGTCCACGGTAGCCGCGAACCCCGGACCGTGGCTGTTCCTGCGGGTACCAGTGTCACCGGAGCCCTGGTCCGGTCCGGGCCGCCGCCGCACGATCGGAGCAGGGTCGCGAACGCGCGCGGCCTCTCGCCACGAAAGGACTCCCATGTCGACACCTCCCGTTCTCGTCACCGGCGGCTCCGGCTTCATCGCCGGCCACGTCATCCTGCAGCTGCTCGCCTCCGGGGCGTCCGTGCGCGCGACTCTCCGCTCGCTCGACCGCGAGCCCGAGGTGCGTCGGACCCTCGCCCTGGCGGGGATGACCCGCGGTGACGCGCTCGAGTTCGTCCCCGCCGACCTGCTCGCCGACGCGGGCTGGCGGGAGGCGCTCGCCGGGGTCGAGCGGGTGCTGCACGTCGCCTCGCCCGTCCACCTCGGCCCGGTCACCGACGAGGAGGAGGTGATCGCGCCGGCGCGGGAGGGGACCCTGCGGGTGCTCCGCGCGGCCCGCGACGCCGGTGGGCGGCGCATCGTCGTCACCTCGGCCTTCCACGCCGTCGGCTTCGGCCATCCCCCGCTCGACCGCGCGTTCACCGAGGGCGACTGGTCGGTGCTCGACGGACCCGGGATGGACGCCTACGGGCGCAGCAAGGTGCTCGCCGAGCGCACCGCCTGGGAGTTCGCCGCGGCGGGCGGCGCTGGGCTGGAGCTGGTGACCCTTCTGCCCGTCGCGGTCGTCGGACCGCTTCTCGGCGACGGGATCTCGGGCGCCAACCACCTGGTGCACCGGGTACTGGCGGGCGAGCTGCCCGGGTACCCCGACTTCGCCGTGCCGATCGTCGACGTCCGCGATGTCGCGGCCGCCCATCTCGCGGCCCTGACCGCGGACGGCGCCGCGGGCGAGCGGTTCCTGCTCACCAGCCAGGAGGACGCCGTCCCGCTCGCCGAGATCGGCGCCGAGCTGCGCCGCGCGCTGGGCGACCGCGCTCCCCGGGTG
>JAEWDJ010000173.1 GCA_023390155.1 Actinomycetes bacterium
GTGCTCGCCGGGGGCAACGCCCCCGACGGCGACGGCTTCTTCTACGAGCCCACCGTGATCGTGGACGTGCAGCCCGGCAGCGACATCCTCCGCGAGGAGATCTTCGGCCCGGTTCTCGCGATCACGACCTTCGCCACCGAAGAGGAGGCCGTGGCCCGCGCCAACGAGACCGAGTACGGCCTCGTCGGCTACGTGTTCACCCAGGACCTCGCCCGCGGCCAGCGCATGATCGACCGGATCGAGACCGGCATGATGGGCCTGAACACCGGACTCGTCTCCAACGCGGCCGCCCCGTTCGGCGGCGTGAAGCAGTCGGGCCTCGGCCGTGAGGGCGGACTCGAAGGCATCCACGAGTACCTCAGCACGAAGTACACGCTGATCCCCGCCTGATCCCACCATCAGCCGCGACGCTCGCTCTTCGTGATGAGAAGCCGGCCTGGCTTCCCGTGTCAGTACCCGAGTGGGTCTCCGGGCGCCTTGCCCCGAGACTCCAATTGCGCCTTGAGCGCTTCGACCGTGCCCCCGACGCGGTGTTCCTCGAGTACTCGCGCGCGATCGGCGTCGCCGGCGATCACCGCGGCGATCGTGTCCTCCTGATCGCGAAGCGCTTCAACACGGCGCTCGGGTAGAAAATGGGGAAAGAACCGCTGAATGCGTCTCTGCTCGAACTGCTCCAGGATATCGGTGGCGGTCGCATGGCGCGCCATCGTGCGGATCTGACGCCGCAGCGCGAGGTTCGCCCGATAGAGCGCGTCGAGATCGTCTCCCGTGACGGCGGCTCTGAGCTCGCCGAGCAGAGTGGCGAGCTCCTCACGTTCCTCCGTTGTGCCGAGCGCCGCAGCGCGGGCCGCGAGCATGCCCTGGAGCACTTGGCGGACGTCGTATTCCTCGATGACCTCGCGAACCGTGTAGGGGCGCACTCGCGCACCGCGGTTGTGAGTCTTCTCGAGCAGTCCCTCGTTGGTGAGTGTGGTGATCGCCGACCTGACCGAGGACCGGTTCACACCATACCGCTCGGCGAGGTCGTTTTCGACGAGGCGTTCGCGCGGCTGATACTCCCCGAGAAGAAGGTCCGAACGCAGGAGCTCGGTCACGTCCACTTTCGTCTCGCGTTCCGCCATGAGTCCCCTTTTCGTGTGAGTCTCCAGGGTACCGGCCCTGAGGCCGGCACCCTGTCACTCAGTCCAGCCTCTCGATCAGGCTGTCCGTGAACTCCTTCGTCGTAGCAGACCCGCCGAGATCGGCCGTCATGATGCCGTCGCTGAGCGTCCGTTCGATCGCCGTGAGCACGCGGCTGCCCGAAGCGGGATGGCCGAGATGGGTGAGCATCATCGCACCCGACCAGAGCTGCCCGATCGGGTTGGCGATTCCTTGACCGGCGATGTCCGGCGCCGAACCGTGCACCGGCTCGAACAGTCCTGGGTTCGCACCCGAGGGGTCGATGTTTGCACTCGGGGCGACACCGATCGACCCGGTGAGCGCACTGCCCAGATCGGAGAGAATGTCTCCCAACAGGTTGGAGGCGACCACCACGTCGAGCGAACGCGGCTTCAACACCATGCGTGCCGCCAGAGCATCGACGAGCACGTGCTCGACAGCGATCTTCTCGTCGGCCATGACACCGCCCACGATCTCGTCCCAGAAGGGCATCGTGTGGATGATGCCGTTGCTCTTCGTAGCGGAGACCACAGTGCCCCCGCGCGCCCGGGCCTGTTGTGCAGCAAAACGCGCCACCCGCCGGACGCCATCGGCGGTGAACACCGCCGATTGGATCGCGGCATCCCCTTCCTGACCCCGATAGACCCGTCCGCCGACCTCCGAGTACTCGCCCTCGACGTTCTCGCGGACGATCAAGAAGTCGATGTCGTCGGCGTCGGCGAGGGGGCTGCGCACACCCGGAAGGGTCCGCACAGGCCGAAGATTGACGGACAACCGCAGGTCACGGCGGATCGGGATCAGCAAGCCCCACAGCGTTACCGTGTCGTCGATGTCCGGTGCGCCCACGGCACCCAGGAACGTCGCCGCGTGGCCGCGGAGCGTCTCGGTGCCACCCTCCGGCATCATCCGACCGGTCGCACGGAAGTGCTCCGACCCCCAGCCGTATTCCGTGAACTGCAAGGGGATGCCGTCCATCTGCGCAACGCGCTCGAGACAGCGAATGGCCGCCGGCATCACCTCCTGCCCGATCCCGTCGCCCGCGATGACGGCGATGTCGTGTACCGATGTCATCGGCCCTCCTCCACACTTTCGAATGCCGCGATTTCCCCGACCGCTGCTTCCCCGCGCAGACGCATCCGCTGGACCGGCCCGAGCAGGAGGATGTAGACAACGACGCCGACGAGGACGACCGCTCCGGCCAGGATGAGGGGTTCAGCGAAGGATCCCGTGAGGCCGTAGATCGCGCCGATGATGATCGGGCCGGTGATTCCGGCCAGGTTGCCCGCGAAGTTCTGCAATCCGGAGATGGAACCGACGCGAGACGGAGTCGGCGCCATCTCTGCAGGGAGGCACCAAACGCTCGGCGTGGCGAATGTCACTCCCGAGTAGGCGATCGAGAGCATGACGATGACGCCCCAGTCGCCCTGAACGAACGGCACGAAGGCAATGCTCGACGCCACGAGCAGTCCCACGATGATGGGGAGCTTTCGGGCGAACGTGAGCGATCGGCCGCGCTTGAGCAGATAGGCCGAGGTGAGTCCGCCCATCCAGTTCGAGATGACGGCGCAGATCGGGGGGATCGCGCCCATCAGGCCGAGCATGGCCGGAGTGAAGTGGCGCTCGCCGATCAGATATGCCGGGAACCAGGTGATGAAGAAGTAGTTCACGAAGAGCAGGCAGAAGTAGCCCACCATGAGGCCCCACATCGGCCTGAGGGTCAGGAGTGTGCCCCACGAGACCTTCACTTGCTCGGTCTCCTCCTCGTCACGCGCGCCGGCCTCCCGGGGCACGGCTCCGAGATCGCGCTCGTTGCGCTTGACCGCGAAGTTGTAGAACAGCCACCAGATCGGAACCCACACGATGGCGATCGCCCCGGAGATGAAGAACGCCCACTGCCACCCCCACGCGTAGGTGATGGCCGTCAATGCGGGCAGCGCAGCGGCCGTGCCGAACCGGTTGCCCGAGTCCCAGATCGCCGTCGCCACGGAGCGCTCCTTGGCGGAGAACCAGGCCGATGTCACCTTGGAGTATGTCGGCGCGGTGATGCTTTCGCCGACGCCCAACGCAAAACGGAAGCCGAAGAGGAGTCCGATGCTGCTGACCAGTCCGGTGAGTACCGTCGCGATCCCCCAGAACACGGTTGCGCCGGCCAGCAGCACCTTCGAGCGAACCTTGTCGGCCAGCGCCCCGCCGGGAAGCTGGAAGAGTGCATACATCCAGAAGAACGAACTGAGGAGCAGGCCGGCCACGAACGGCTCGATGTGCATCTCTTTGCTCATCTGCGGGAGGGCGATGGAGATGTTCGTGCGATCGAGGAACACGATCGCGTTCGAAGCGAAGAGCATCCCCACGATCCCCCAGCGGAATCGGAAGCGGGGAAGGGGATCGCGGCGCTTCGCTGCGCCGGGTGCGGAATCTGTCATCGTCGACTCATTTCATCAAAGGTTAGGGAATGGGGAATCAACCGCGTGCGGCGATCACGGAATACGTGTCGAGGCCGAAGCGGTCCTGGGGCCACGGGGTCTCGTACCCTGGACCGCCGAGGATGTAGGGGTCGACCGCTCCTGCGACAGCGATCGACTCGATCTCTTCGCGCGTGACGAGCAGATCGAAAGCCTCAAGATCTTGCGCGAGCTCGGTTCCGTTGCGAACGCCGACGACGGTGACGTCGATGAGCGGCTCGGTCAGGGAATAGGCGAGAGCGGCAGCGGGGAGGTCGACGCCGAGCTCCGCACAGCGGCGTTCCATCGCTCTGACCCCGTCGAGGACCTCGGGCAGAGCCGGCTGGTAGCAGTAGAGCGCACCGTCGATCGAACCTGTGGCGAGGATGTTTCCGGCGAACGGGGCCGGGTTCAGCGTTCCGAGGTTCTGCTCGCGAGCGCGCTCGAGGAGGCCTCGGGTCTTGGCTGCGGAATTGAGGAGCGTGTAGAGGCGGGGGAACTGGATGCAGTCGAACTCATCTGAGGCCACCGCGGTTTCCAGAGGCCCGAAGGTCCCCGTCGCGATACCGATCGATTGCACGAGCCCCTCATCCTGGAGGCGACGCAAGCCTTCGAGCGCCCCGTTAGGACCGAGCACTTCCCTCATATGCTCGTCGTTCCGCGGATCGTGCACGAACATTACGGGCAGAGTCTCAAGGCCGAGGAGCTCGAGCGACCTTTCCGCGCTCCGACGGAACGCGTCTGCTGAGAAGCCCTTGCCATGACCGAATTTGGTCGAGATCGTGAGGTCGGCGGGAGTTTCGATCGAAGCTAGGACACGGCCGAGCCTTTCCTCGCACTGATAAGCGTCGGCGGAGTCGATCATCGTGACACCCGCATCGAAGGCCTCGGTCAACAGCTGGGCCAGTGCGTCGTCGTCGGCGATGCGCGTCTCGGGGGCGCCCGTAGGCCCGAATCCCCAGGCGCCGATCGACAGGGTGGAGGTCTCGATTCCGGTTCGACCGAGAATCGTTCGTTTGTGGCCTGATGTCTTCTGTTCGCTCGTCATACGGCTCCTCTGCTCGCTGAGATCCATTCGCTGTTCAGGTGTGCTGTTCATCCGCGCAACTTCTGCGCTTTGAAGGCCTCGACTGTGGACTGGACCGCACGTTCCACGGGGATGCGTTCGATGCTCGATGCGCCCACGAAGCCCTGCGCATCGGTCAGTCGATACAGCGCGGCGGTGTCGGTGGGCTCGGCGATCGATCCTCCGTGTGCCAGGCAGATCGCTTCGGGGTTTTCGGTCCGGATCACGTCGATGAGGTGCTGCACGTGCTCAGCGCTGCGATCGAACGTAGAGTCCGCGCCACGCCCTTCTCGTCCCCCGGCCGTCCATCCGGCGTGGGGAACGACGACGTCGGCGCCTGCCGCGGCGAGCATCCGGGCCTGGTCGTCCGTCCAGGCATAGGCCATCGTGAAGAAGTCGCGTGCCCGGGCGGTGCTGATCATCTGCGCTTCACGCCCGAATCCCTGCCCGATGTGTTCGCGTTCGCGGGCTCTCGTGGGGTTCATGCCCACCGACGGGAAATTGATGATGCCGTGGAATCCGCTCTCCCGGAACGAGTCGACCAGGCGGTGCATCCGGCTGTAGGTGGGATCCGCGGCCTCTGCGCCGCCGATGATCGGCACGCGCTGAACGACGTTGTCGATCTCGCGGAACATCGACTGTGTGATCGCGTTCGAGTCCCCGAGCGGTGTCGTCGGCAAGCCCATCATCCGGCTGCGACCCGTGCTGTAAACGATGATGAGGTCCGCTCCGCCGAGCTCTGCTGCTTTCGCGATGATCCCCGCACTGGCGCCGGCTCCTACGATCGGACGGCCCGCTTCGATCGTCGACCGGAGCGCGGAGAGAATCTCCGCTCGAGTCCAATCGTTGTCCAATTCGTCCACCATCAACCTCCTTGTCGGCGGCGACATGACGTCGCGCGAACTCGATGGTACGTAATGGTGCCATTTTTGGCAACATTTTGTTTGCCGTTATAGTTGCCATATGACAGAGCATGGCGCTTCCCCACACCCCAGCAGTGGGTCTCTGGGCGGGCGCCCGGCTGTGGCGGTTTTCGCCACTCTCGACACCAAGCGGCCCGAGGCTGCGAGGCTTGCGGCGTCCATCGAGGATGCAGGCGCACAAGCAGTCGTAGTCGATATGAGCCTCTCCGACGACGGCGTGACCGAGCCGGCCACTAGCTACACAGTGATCTCGCGTGAGACGCTCCTGGCAGCTCGAGGTCTTTCACGAGACGCGCTCACGGGGCTCGCGCGAATCGACCGGATCGCGATCATGGTTGACTGCCTGCGTGATTTCGTGCGGACATCGATCGAAGGTCCCCGGCCGCTCGCGGGCGTCGTGATCGGAGTGGGTGGCGGCACGGGAGGATCGATCTTCCGTCAGGTGTGCGACACCGTCCGGATCGGCATCCCCAAGTTGATCGTCACCACGAAATACGGACCCAACCGTCCCGATGACCTGATCGTGTTTCCGAGCGTCGTCGACATCGCTGGCAAGAACCGCTTGCTCGACCAAGTCCTGGACAATGCGGGACGCTCGGCCGCCGCAATAGCACTCGCGCAGCTCCAGCGATCCACAACGGCTAACACCGTGACGATCGGGTTGACGATGCTCGGGATCACCACGGCCGGCGTCGAGGCCTTCCGTGCCGCGCTGGGTGACGGGATCGGAGAGCTGCAGGTCTTCCATGCCAACGGCCTCGGCGGGCGCGCTATGCAGAAGCTCGCCGAGGACGGTCGCATCGATGCCGTGATCGATTGGACGACGAGTGAGTTCATGGATGAGCTCACTGGTGGCGTCTGCGCCGCTCCCGTGTCCAGGCTCGGTTCCGCGACGCGAGCCGGGATCCCTCTGCTTGTGGTCCCGGGAGGAATCGATGCGATCAAACTCGGGATAACCGTTCCTGAGCGATTCGCTGGGCGGCCGACGATTCGGCACTCTCCTGAGACCACCCTCGTGCGGTCCACCGCAGAGGAGAACGCTCGGCTCGGCCGGGCGATGGGCGCTCAGCTCACGTCGTCGCGCGGAGCCGTTCGCGTGCTCGTCCCAGGCCGCGGTTTCTCCTCGGTCTCAGGCCCGGACGGCCCATTCTGGGACCCGGCGGCCGATGCCGCTTGGCTGGCCGAACTGCAGCGCTCGGCAGTGGGGGTACGCGTAGACGTCATCGACGCGCACATCGACGACCCTGTGTTCGCCGACGCCGTCGCACGGACGTATCGGGAGCTCGGAGTCGGGCATCCCGGACCGAAACCACCAACCGACTGACGGGAGCTTCCGATGCCGATCTACACGAGTGACGATATCCGAACCGGCCGCGCACCCTGGGTGCGGGTCGACGGATTCCAGCTGGTGACCCTCGATCGCACACGCGCGTCGACACCGTCATCCGCCGGGAACGTGCCGTACTGGGGAACCATCACCGATACGCCGGCAGCGCGCTCTGTCAGTATTCGGCCCACCCGGCCGAGAGAACGGATCGTCATGCTGGGCGGTGAAGCGACCGTCGAGACAGAATCCGGGCGAGTAACCCTGCAGCGACGCGATTGGATCGACGTGCCGCCGGCGGGGATCACGATCACGAATTTGGGGTATTCGTGGGCTGAATTCGCACACATCGCGGGCGACTGGGACGAGACCGTCCGCACGGAGATCTGCGCTTTCTCGCCGGAATTCCCCTGCGAGATCCACTACCACGACGGCGAAGAGTACTGGTTCGTATATCGCGGCCATTTCACCGCCGAGATCGATGGCGAGCGGGCCGACCTGCAGCCCGGCAGTATTCTCGCCGCACCAGCCGGCGTCGAGCATGGCGCGACTGATCCGGGAGAGTACTTCGAAGCAGTGGTGCTCGCGACGGGACTTCGCGGCCAGGGCAGGGACGGTCACCTCACTCGGGAGAAGCACGGAATCCCCGCGCCATTGCCGTTCCCCGTTGCCGGGAGCTAGGGGTACTCGGTGGATGCGTTGCTGACGACGCAGTTGGGAAGGGCCTTCAGTCACTCGGTAGCTGTCAACGAACTCGCGCGCTGGAGGATGTCCTGGACTATTCGGTCCGCCGCGGCCACTGCAGTCGTTCCCGAGACTTCGGCTTCGTCGAATACTGACGCAAGGGAGGCGCCGATCCCATCGATACGGTCGAGCCTCTCGTCGTCCGAGAGTCCCGGGGTGCCCCGGTAGATGACCCCTCCGGCACTGACGAGATAGTCGGGCGCGTAGATGATTCCCCCCGACGCGAGCAGTTCCGCACCGTCGGGTTCTGCGAGTTGATTGTTCGCCGGCCCGACGACCGCTGGTGCCTGAGCTCCGCGATGACGTTGGCCGTGAGCATTCCTGACCCTGATCGCCACACTTCGCTCCTTCTCCGACGCCGGTAAAGGACAGCTCAGGCCGCGGGCGGGCGTTGTGCTCTACCAATCGGTTCGAACCCGTAGCGAGCGACACCTCGAACCAAGTAAAGAGACGAAGACCCCGAAGTGCAATCGAAAGCACCAAGGCGAGGCGGAGCCGTAGGCAAGCGTGACGACCAAGATTCAAATCCGAAGACCTAATGCACGTAGGCACTTAAGTGCAACGGCCCCCGCGGTCCCGGTTCCAGAGGGATCCCATGTCAACCTGGTTGCAGCGATTTGCGCGGTGCTCGGCGTTCAATCGTGCAACTCGCGCGGAAGCACATGCGCGCCGACAAAACGTCTGCTTTCGGGCTATAGAGTCACGCCTGCAGGCGGTCATCCGCCCTCCGTGCGCGACCCCGGTGCCACATCCTTTTCGGCCGATGTGTCTGTTCAATGACGCCGCTCGCGGCGCTGCCTTGCTGAGGTTTGACGGCCTTTCCGCCGCCCGATCGTAGCTCGCTCCCGGTGCTCCGTGCCGGGCTTTCGCGGCGTATCCTCCTCCGCTTCGCTCTCCCGGTACTCCACGGTCCCGGCACTACACACCTCCCACGCGCTCTCAATCACCCGCCGGAAAGGCACTCCAAACGATCGACCCTACGAGGGAGTGAGTGAGATGCGGGTATTCATCATCGACACCAGCAACATGGCCCCAGAACTGCAAGGCGGGGTCGTCGCTATAGAAGGGTCCTCGAACCCGACTCCCGCAGAAAAGCAGGAATGCGTCGAGACCGTCAGCCAGTACGTGGTGAACGGCTGGGCGATCGCCGCCGACCCGACAACCCCCATCGGATGGCTCGCAGCGCTCACCGCGGAGACAGCATGCGTGCCCTTCGTCAATCTGGCCCGGCTCGCCGCCCATCCGCGGTCCCTAACGGAATCGGCCTAGCCCTCGGCATCGTCCGGTTGAGGACTCTGCTTGGCGCCGGACCCAACGAATTTCGGTTTTGCGCGTCAAAACCTCAGCCGAAACACAACGTGTAGGTATGAGGGCATTCGTTCCAGAGACCGCACAGCGGCGCAACTCGCCTGCCCGGTCGTTGGCGTGCCGCATGCGGTCGGTTCTCGCCGTCTTCCGCAGGGAGCGGATTCGGGGAAAAGCAGCAGCGCGCGCCAAAGGCGCGCCAAAACGCCCGGCGAACCGGAAGTAGTAAGTAGAGGGACTTTTCGAACAAAGGACACGGCTGCCGAGATTTCGGGAGTCCGAAGCGACGTGTGAGGGAGGTGAGTGCGGGTGCGAGGTGGAATAGCCAGATGGAAGCGGGGACAGCAATCCCATGGGGTCAAGCAAGCGGTGAACTACGCCTTCAGCGGGGTCTGCGACGCTACACTCACCGCCAGGACCGCCGACGGTGTGGTCGCCGCCGCCGGCTACGCCGACGCCGTCATGACGCGCTACATCGTCGAGAACAGCGCCATCCGCGATGACCTGCTCACCCGCGAGCAACTCAAGGACTGGGTCGACGGACTCGACCCCCTCACTGAGGAGCGTCGCGGCCGGGATCTCGAGTCCCCGGTCGCGGACTTGATTCTGGATGCGACGATCAACGCACCGAAGTCATTCTCGATCGCCGCCATGCTCGACCGCGACCTCGCCGCCGCCTACGAGGAGCTCCAAGACCGGCTCCGCGACCGGATCATCAAGCTATGGCAGACGGAGCTCAACGCCCGCCGAGGCAGAGGCGGCGCCATCCGCGAAGACGTCGCCCGGATCGAAGTGGTCGAACTCCGCCACGAACGGTCCCGGTCGCTAGACCCGCACAAGCATCGCCACCTCTGGTTGAACGTCAAAGTCCAGGGCCAAGACGGCAAATGGTCCAACATCGACACCCGGGTCGCGTTGCGGTTCCAGAACGTCATCAACGCCGAAGGCGACCTTGCCTGCCGCACCGATCCCGCCTGGATTACCGCTCTCGCCGCCAAAGGCTTCTCCCTCAACGAGGACGGCGAGATCACCCAGCTGCAGCACCTGGTGCGGCCGTTGTCCAAGCGATCCGCGCAGATCGAAGCCACCAAGATCGCCCGCACCGCCTGGTGGAAGCAACAACACCCGGGCCAGGAACCCTCCCATGACGTGCTCAGCCAGATCGACCACTGGGCATGGGCCGTCGGCCGACCCAACAAACCCGGCAGATTGAACGAGGACGACTGGGCTGCGCTCGTCCGTGACGAGCTGCATGCCGCCGATCCGACGCTCGCGATGCCGCGTTCTCCGGCGCCGGTGCCCTCTGTCGCGGTTGAAGATCTCGACATCGAGTTACTGGCCGCGAAGGCCGTTGTCGACGCCGACGCCCGATCGACCGGCAGCGGTGGCCGCTTCAGCGTGATGGATGTGCGGGCCGGCGCTCTCCGCGCGATCGCCGCCACCGGCGTTGTTGCCGACCTGGATGTATTGGCGAACCTCGCCGACGAAGTCATGGCGCACTCGCATACGGTGACCCTTATCTCTGACCCGGATGCTCCAAAGCACGTCAAACACCTCATGGCGGTCCCCACCGCCGCACTGAAAGCCACCCTCGCACAAAAGGTCGACGCGTTCTCCGACCCCGGCCAGATCCTGGACGCGGATGAGGTCGCCGCGATCGGGCGGGTAATCGAGCCCGATCGGACGCTCGATGACGCCCAGCTCGCCGGTGCGGCCGCGATCGGTGGTACCTCACGCAACGTCGTCATCTCCGGCCCGGCCGGCACCGGCAAGACCACCATGCTCAAAGTCGCCGGCGCGGCTCTGCGGCGACGCGGCCACAACATGATCATCGTCGCGCCGACCAAAAAGGCTTCCGCCGTCGCCGGACGCGAAACGATGAGCGCATCGTCATCCCTCCACCAACTTCTCCACGACTACGGATGGCGCTGGGCCAGCACCGAGTCCGGCGCAACCGAATGGCGACGGCTCTCGATCGGACAGATTGACCCTACGTCGCATGAGGCGTATCGCGGCCCACGGACGGGAATCAACCCCGAGGATCGCATCGTCGTCGACGAGGCCGGCATGCTGGATCTCGAGGCGGCGTCCGCACTCCTCGACGTCGCACATGACACCGGCGCGGGCGTCGCTTTGATCGGGGATCAGCGACAAGCGTTGCCCGTTGGGCATTCGGGGGCAATGGCGCTCTTCTGGCGCCGTTCACTTCGTCACGTGGAGCTCACGACTACTCATCGCTTCAAGGATCCGGAGTGGGCGGACCTTACGATGCGGGTTCGTGACCCGCGGAGCGATGACGAAATGCGCGATGTAGCTGACGAGCTGATTCGAACGAACCACGTCGTGATGACAAATAGCGACATCGCGGCGCGGGACACGATGGTCGAAGGATGGTTCGATGCGACGCGACGTCGCGAGACAATCTCGCTGGTGACGGCCACGCACGCCGAAGCGCAAGAAATCAGCGAAGCCATCCAGAGCCGACGGATCGAAGCCGGTGCGATATCCACGACCAGCGCGTTCTCCGGCCAGTCAGGCCAAGCGATCTTCATTGGAGACGTAGTCCAGACGCGGCGCAACGACAGCGAAGCTGATGTCCAAAACCGTCAGAACTGGATCGTGAAGGCGATCGGTGAAAACCACGTGATCCTTGCGGCGAGCGCCGACACCACCGACCTGCGGAAGGTCAGCCTCCCGTACGCCGAGGAGCACATCCACCTTGCGTACGCCACGACCGTCTACGGCGTGCAAGGCGAGACAACGGACCGATCGCTCGTCGGCCCCGGAGTGGATGCAGCTGGCTTATACGTCGGTCTCACCCGCGGCAAAGCGCACAACGCAGCGGTGCTAGTCGCACCGACCGTGAGCTCTGCCAAGTCCCAGTTGGCCGAAATGATGCAACGCGAGCCTGTGGAAGAGACGCTGGAAAAGTCGCGAGCAGCAGCGCAGGCTGAACTCCGTCGAGCTGCGCAATCTGTCACTGGACCGATCCTCCCGGCGGCTGATCGCCAACTTACATCGGCTGGCCTCGGATGACCGCGCTGATTGGTCTATCGAGCGAGACCCGTCGCGAAGAGGGCCCGGCCCAGCAAATTGCCCCCATCCAGAGTTCCGCCCCGGGGGTCGAACCCAAAGATGGCGACCCCGAGTTCGTCGGCGCGATCGACAGCCTGCGGGAGCACACCATGGCGCACGAAGATCAGGCCCTGCCGCCCGTCGGTCGCAGAAATCGACGCCGCTCTAATTACGTGAGGAACGTCCAGATTGCCGCGCTCGTTGTCGACCCACGCCAGGTAACCCGCACTGAAGAGATCACATGCCTGAACTGCTGCTCCGGAGGCCACGACGGTGTCTACAGCGCCGAGGTAGATCATCCACTCGCGGCACAGCGCGATTGCTTCATCATCCGATGCACCGCGAGGCTTCGGCTCGGGAGGCTGCCGTTCCACAAGACCAGTCTGCCCGAGACCGCCGTCCTGGCTCGTGCTGATCAGTCTCACAACGGGGTGTCGGCACTCGCGCGTAGCCTGACGCCACCCGCCTCACTGCGGCGCAGCACCGCAATCGGGGATTGGAGTTGAAGTATGGGGAGCATTCACGCTTATGAAACGGCCCGCGGGAAGCGTTATCGCGTCCAGTACAGAACACCCGAGCACGACCTGACTGGCAAGCGCGGTTTTCGGACGAAACACGACGCAGAACTCTTCCTGGCCTCCGTCGAAGTAGCGAAGGCTCGAGGCGAATTCGTCGACGCTCGGGCATCACGATCAACGATCAGCGCACTCGGTGTCGAGTGGCTTGCCAACCAGCACCACCTAAAGCCCTCGTCGCTCCGTCCGGTCGAGATCGCCTGGCGGCTGCACGTCGAGCCCAAATGGGGAGGCCGGCGAGTTGGCGAGATTCGCCACTCAGAGGTACAGAACTGGGTTACAGCTTTCACCAGAGGCGACGGAAAACCGCGCTCGGCGACAACCGTCCTCCGCGCCTACGGCGTCCTTGCCGGAATCCTCGACACCGCGGTTATGGATCGCCGAATTCCATCCAACCCTGCACGTGGCGTCCATCTTCCCCGGAAGCTCAAGGGCAAGCACAAGTACCTAACCCACGAACAAGTTGATCTCCTTGCAAACAACGCGAAGAAGCACCGGACCATGGTCTTGCTTCTCGCTTATACAGGTCTGCGCTGGGGCGAAGCTACCGCGCTCCACGTACGCGATATCGACCTGGATCGACGACGCGTCGGTGTGCATGAGAATGCAGTGGAGGTTTCGGGAACGATCCATGTCGGGACGCCGAAGACCGGCGAAGCTCGTAGCGTCCCATTCCCGCCATTCCTCGAACCGCTCATGGCGCAATTGATCGAGGGTAAGGCACCGACACAGCTGCTATTTGGTGACGGGGACACCCACCTCCACCAACCAGATCGACGTCGGGGTTGGTACGTGTCGGCGATCGCGAGATCGCAGGCCACTGACAAGAACTTTCCACGCGTCACCATTCACGACTTGCGACATACTGCAGCAAGCCTGGCGATAAGTGCCGGCGCCAACGTCAAAGCAGTCCAACGGATGCTCGGTCATGCGTCTGCCGCAATGACTCTTGATACCTACGCCGACCTGTTTGACGACGATCTCGACGCGGTAGCTTCAGCCCTTGATCGCGCGCGAAAAGAATCGATCCCCGAAAACCCGGCGTCCCCTAGTCCTCCGAGAGAGGCAACCTGGCTTCCATCAGCGCAGTAAGCGCGTCCAGCGACATGGCCAACATCTCTACGATCGAGTTGAACGCCTCCAATGGCGGCTTGCCTAGGATTCCGAGCTCGGAGGCGGCTCGGTCGGACTGCGAATTGCGGAGGTGCGCCACGCCACCTCTTGACCTCAGCGCCTGCAGCTGACGAAGCGGTGCCGTGACATCGTCCTCGTCGCCAAGCTGTTCCGCCCACTTCTGCAGAAGCGACAGCGACCTCTCATCCTTCGCGGACGGAACCACCTGCTTCAGTGGTGTCGGGTCGATGGAGTCAACCAGGGCCTTAGTCAAAATCAGGACGGGCGTTGCAAGCGCTGAAGGGTCGTCGGTAAGGGGACCCACTAGGGATTCAAACTCTTGAGAGAAGTTCTTCTCTAGGGGACGCCAGATCGGACTTCCGAGAAGCACCGACGACTTCTCGGCGGCGTTCTCGCGCGCGGCGCGCAGGTCTCTTACCGGATCCGGTGAAGTAGCCCACTGGTTTAGGAAATCGCGGCGGAAACGCCCCTCTTCCATCTGACCCTCTGGCGAAACGTTGTAAGACAGCCAGTGACCCCACTCATCCGAAGGCAGGTCGCGTCCTAGGTCACCGAGGTAAGCCTCGACCAGACCGACACTATTGATCGAGATGTCGAGGCCCCAAAGGTCGAGACAGGCGAGACGCGACGGTGACACCGAGTACCGGCTTGGTTCGGCGGCGTAGGGCTGGAGCACTTCCCGCTTGAAATAGACCGGTGTCAGGTAGTGCAACCGGGTTCCGTCGCGGTCGTAATACGTTCCGAGCTTATCGGGGTCGGCACTGTGTCGGAGCGGCCGCCCTGACGTTGCATCGGTGCCGTAAATGAACTCCGGGAACTCGCGTTCCGCCTCTCGCTCGAGGAATCGCGGCGCCCTTTCGGTATCTACGCCTGAAACGAGAAACTGACCCATTAGTCCCGCTGTCACTGGCCGCGATCCAAAATGACCGTCACTCTCCGCCCAGAAGTGAAAATGAGCCCAATCACTCCGATGTTCGGAGTCAACCCGCTCGAACGTGCCATCGGCCCGCTTCTGCACATAATCCCGCTGCAGCACGACGGTTCTTCCGATTCTGAAGAGGAACTGGCGCAACTCCAGTGCGCGCACCTCAACGATCCACTCATCGTCCCGAGCGTTCCAACGGACTAGCTCTTGCTCGCGGCCAGCTCTATTGAGATACCTCCACCCATCGTCGACTCGGTACGCGTCCCAGAACCATAGGAATGGCATCGAAATCTCAACGATGGGCGATTTCGAGCCGCTTGGGCGACGAACCTGGGCTAGGAACTCCACGCGCGTCTCGCCGTCCAAGCCCTCGAGGCCCTGATCAACACGTCCACTGTCCCAGAGCCCAAAATTGCCCAGATCTCTGCCGAACCACGACGTGCGTTCAAGCGCTTGCGAGGCATCTTCTGGCCGAATGAGAATGCACCCTGCCCCGCCATGCTCCGCTTCGTTGTAGAAGTTCTCGACGAGCTTGACCCAGCCCGTAGGATTTCGAACGACCTCCTCAAGCCTCTCGCGTGGCCAGAGCACCTCAGGTAATTCTCCGTCTGGCTTCCCCCACGCTTGCGCTAAGGTCCCCTCCGAATGGGGCGACGTGTACCCGGGAATCAGTGGAATGCTCACGGCATCACCGTAGTGGCGCCCTCTGACGCGTCAATTCGGCAGATCCATTGACGAGCCCGTGAACGGATGTAGTCAAAATGTAGTCAAACGCCCGATCCCGGGAAAGCGAAAACCCCCGGATCCCTTGTAAACAGTGGGATCTCGGGGGCTTCCACGTGGCGGTACCGGTGGGATTTGAACCCACGGTGGGCTTTCACCCACACAACTTTTCGAGAGTTGCACCTTCGGCCGCTCGGACACGGTACCGCGGACAAGTTTAGGCGAACCGGGCGGTCGGCGCCAATCAGCGAGCATTCAGGAGGTGCACAGGCGACGCGGAGGGGCGGCGCGGACGGCCCGGAGTACGCTGCACGCATGAACAGCGCGGGTCGTGTCCTCACCGTCGTCGGCGTCGTGGGGGCGGTGGCCGGAGGGGCTGCGGCCGCCTGGAGCGCCGTGCAGCAGAAGCGGGCGGCGGTCGCGGCGGGCAAGGTGCGGTTGAACGAGACGCTGCCGGTGCATTCGAAGTGGTGGCGGGATGCGGCGAAGCTCGAGGGCGAGGTGCTCTATGTGGCGATCGGGGACAGCGCCGCCCAGGGGATCGGCGCGTCGAAACCGAAGAACAGCTACGTGGGCGTGATCGCCGACCACCTCCGGTCGGTCACCGGGCGGACGGTGCGTGTCGTGAACCTCAGCGTCTCGGGGGCCACGGTCGCGCTGGCGGTCGCGGATCAACTGCCGCAGTTCGCGACCCTGCAGCCGGACGTCGTCACGGTCGCGATCGGCGCCAACGACATCGCGGCGTTCGACCCGGCGACGTTCCGGGCGGGCATCCGCCGGGTGTTCCAGGCGCTTCCGGCGGACGCGGTGGTCGCCGACCTCCCCTACTTCTACCTGCCCTGGAACGAGAGCAAGGTCGCGGAGGCCAACGCCATCCTGCGCCAGGAGGCGGGGGACGCGGGACTGACGGTCGTGGGACTGCACGAGGCCATGAAGCGGCAGGGGATCCGCGGGGCCTTCACGCAGTTCGCGGAGGACCTCTTCCACCCCAACGACCACGGCTACCGCGTGTGGGCGTCGGCCTTCCTGCCGGCGGTGACGCGGCTGGCGGTGCGCAAGTTCCCGCGGCGGCCGGCCGGGGCCGGTGGGCCGGCTGCGAGCGCGGAGCGTCCGGGGGTCCCGGACACCGTGGAGGCGGGCGCGGCCGCTCCGGAGAGC
>JAEWDJ010000208.1 GCA_023390155.1 Actinomycetes bacterium
GGCCCGCGCCGACCACCGCGTCGAGCCCGGCGGCGACGCAGGCGATGGTCGAGACGTGCACGTGCTCGCTGTGCTCCTCCCACCAGTCGTAGCAGGGGCGGTCCCAGGAGGCCACGAGGTAGTCGACGGTCAGTTCGACGGCATCCCGCCACCGGTCGAGGTCGACGTCGTGCCGCCGACCGTGCTCGACCAGCGCCCACAGCCAGGTGCCGTATCCGTCGAGCTGGAAGTCCCACCACTCGTCGTCGCCGTCAGCGCCCGCGAACGTGAAGCGCGCGGGCAGCATCCGGGAGCCCGCCGGCGGGCGGCCGGCGGCCGTCTCGGCGACGATCCAGCGGACGTGCTGGGAGCGATCGCGCAGCACCGCGGCGCACCAGTCGAAGAACCGCTCCGGCGACTCCGTCTCGCCGACGGCCGACATCCCGTCGGCGATGAACGAGCCGTCGCGGAACCAACAGTAGCCGGCGTACGCGGAGAAGGTGGGGCTCGCGGGATAGGCGCCCTCCGGCGTCTGCAGCCGGAGGATCAGGTCGCGGCTGTGCTGCGCGAGGGGTGATGCGGTGTAGCGGTGCACGTGGGTTTTCTTCCGTCGTGGAGCGGCGGCCCGGTCGGGCCCTGCGCACTGTCAGGGCCCGGCCGTGCCTCGGATCACTTGAGCTGCGCGGTGACCTGGTCGGCCAGGGTCGGAAGGGCGTCTGCCGTCTTCTGCCGGCCGGCCGCGATCTCCCCGAGCGTGTTGGTCACGTCGTCCTGGATCTTCTGCGCGTTCGCGCCGAGCTGCGGCGCCACGGCGACGTCCGCCAGCGAGTCGAAGACCGCCTGGCGGTTGGCCGGCGCACCCGCGGTGAGGTAGGGCTTCAGCAGCGACTCGTCACTGATGGCGGGCAGCTCCCACCCGGCCTTCAGCCGCACGTCCACCATCTCCTTGGAGCTGGAGAGATACTCCGCCCACTTCTGGGCGGCGGCCTTGTCCTTCGCGTCCTTGGAGACGACCACCGCGTTCGAGAACGTGGCGCTCGCCTTCTGCGTGTCGCCCGGCTCGACCTGGACGTCCCAGCCGAACGGTAGCTCGCCGAGGGTGCTGAACATCCAGATCCCGGTGTGCCACATGGCGAGCTTGCCGTCCTTGAACAGGTTGGTGTCGAAGTCCGCCGTCCCGGCGCCGTCCGCCGCGCTCGGCATGACCGTGCCCGCCTTCCCGGCGATCCAGTCCGCGGCCTTCTCGCCTGCGGCGTCGTCGAAGGCAGCCGCGCTGCCGTCCTTGTCGAGGAACTGGCCGCCGGCCTGCTGAACCGCCTTGTAGTACTCGTTGTAGCTGACGGGCTGGTAGTCGCCCCAGACGCCCGCCGCCGTGTCGGTCAGCTTCTCGGCGGCCGCCTTCTCGTCCGCCCAGGTCCAGTCCTTCGTCGGGTAAGCGATTCCCGCCTTGTCGAAGAGGTCCTTGTTGTAGAAGAGCACGACGTTCGAGAACGACGTCGGCAGCCCGTACTGGGTGCCGTCGGTCTTGTAGGCGTCGAGCACCGAGGCCCGATAGGCGGAGGCGTCGATGCCGTCCAGCGGGGCGAGCACGCCGTCCGCGGCATACCCGGCGTAGCTGCCCGCGTCCACGTCGAAGACATCGGCCTGCGTCCCGGCCGACAGGTCCGTCTGCAGCTTCGTGAAGTAGTTGGCGTAGTCGGTGGTGGTGACCTTGACCGTGATGTCCGGGTTGGCCTTCTCGAACGCGTCCACGATGGCCTGGAGGTTCTTCTCGTTGCCGCCGTTCGAGATGAAGTTGGAGTACGTCACGGTGGCCTTGCCGCCGGAGTCTCCACTGGAGGACGAGCAGCCGGCCAGTCCGACCGCAGCGAGTGCCGCGACGGCGATGGCCGCGACGAGTGACTTCTTCATGGGTGCGATCTCCTTCGATGCAGGGGTTTCGGGTGTTTCGGGTGGAGGGAGGGTGGGCGACGGCTTACTTGAGGCCGGTGCCTGCGACGCCCTGGACGATGTACTTCTGGGCGAAGACGTAGAGCGCGAACATGGGCAGGATGCTGATCACCGAGCCCGCCATCAGCACGTCCCACTGGGTGGAGTACTGGCCCTGCAGACTGGACAGGGCCACCGGCAGCGTCTGCATCAGCGGGTCGCGCAGGATGATCAGCGGCCAGAGGAAGCTGTTCCACGTGTTCAGGAAGGCGAACACCGCGAGGGTCGCCAGCGCGGGCCGGATCAGCGGGAGCACGATCTGGAAGAAGACCCGGAAGTGTCCGGCGCCGTCGAGCGTCGCCGCCTGGTCGAGCTCGTAGGGCACCGTGCTGATCGCCTGCCGGAGCAGGAAGACCCCGAACGCCGACGCGATGGTCGGCAGGATCGCGCCGAGGTACGTGTTGATCAGCCCGAGCGACTTCATCTCGGCGAACAGCGGCACGATGAGCACCTGGAACGGGATCATCATCGTCGCGAGATAGAGCACGAAGACGGCGCCCCGGCCGCGGAACGGCAGCCGGGCGAAGGCGTAGGCGGCCATGGCGCTGGTGACGAGCTGGAACGCGGTGCTGATCACGGCGATCAGCACGGAGTTCAGGATCACCCGCCCGAACGGCACCCGTTCGAACAGCTCGGCGTAGGGGGCCAGCGAGGGGTCGTCGGGGATGAGCTTGGGCGTGGTGGTCAGGCTCGCCCCGGGGCTGATCGAGGTGACGACCGTCCAGACGAACGGGAAGATCATGACCAGCCCGCCGACGATGAGGGCGAGGTAGAGGACGGTGCGGCCGACGGGGTTACGCATAGTTCACCCACTTCTTCTGGCCGTAGAACTGCACGAGGGTCACGACGAGAATGACGAGGAACAGCAGCCAGGAGAGCGCGGACGCCATGCCGGCCTGGCCGTAGCGGAACGTCAGGTCGTAGACCTGCTGCACGACGACCTGGCTGGAGTTGTTGGGCCCGCCTCCGGTCATGACGTAGACCTGGTCGAACACCTGGAAGCCGTTGATCAGCGAGAGCACGACGACGAAGAAGGTCGACGGCGAGAGCATCGGCATCGTGATGCTGAACAGCCGGCGCCACCATCCCGCGCCGTCGATCTCGGCAGCCTCATAGAGGTCCGGATTGATCGTCTGCAGGCCCGCGAGGAGGATCACCATGACGAATCCGAGATCCTTCCACGCCGACGCGAGGATGATCGACGGCATGGACCACGCCGGATCGCTCCACCAGCCCGGCCCCTGGATTCCGATCATCCCGAGCACGCTGTTCACGACGCCCACGCTCGGGTTGAGGAGCCAGCGCCACACCAGTGCGACGACGACCCAGCTGGTCACCACCGGCAGGAAGTAGACGCCGCGGAGGAAAGCCCGGCCTTTGATCCGCGAGTTGAGGGCGAGCGCCAGAGCGAGACCGCCGACGTAGACGAGCGGCAGGTAGCCGACGATGTAGTAGATCGTGTGCAGGAACGCCTGCCGGGTCGCCGGGTCGGTGAGCAGGTGCACGTAGTTGTCGAAGCCGACCCACTTCATGTCGCCGATGAGGTTCCACTCGTGGAGGCTCGTCCAGGCCGCGGAGAGCATCGGGCCGATCACGAAGGCGAGCAGCGGGATGAGGCTCGGCAGGAGGAACACCGCGACGATCGCTGCGTACTTCAGGCGCTGCTTCGCCGGGCGACGGCGCCCGGGTCGCGCGCCGGCGGCGGTGCGTGCCGGGCGGGCGGCGGCTCCGGGCCGAACCGAGGTCAGTGCCATCAGCGGTCCCCTGAAGTCGAGACGAGGCGCTCTCGCACCAGCCTGCCCTGCTCACCGGCGACGCCGTCGGCATCGAAAGGGGTCGCCAGCACGAGCGCGGCGGCGCCCTGGGCCCACCGGTCGTCCTGCCAGCTCTCGACGGCGACGGCCACGCCGCGCTTGCCGGGGACGAGCGAGGCGCGCAAAGCGGGCTCGAACGTCGGCGCCCAGTGTGCCCACGCCTCGACGCCCTCGCCGAGCAGCACCACCAGCTCCGGATCGAGCACGTTGACGACGCCCGCCAGCGTCCGGCCCAGCAGGCTGCCGGCGTCCGCGTAGATGCGCGTCGCGCGCTCGTCGCCGGCATCGGCGGCCGAGCGGAGGTCGTCGATGCCGTCCCCCGCTCGCAGGACGCCGGCCTCCAGGCCGGCGGTGACGAGCGCGCCCTGGCCGATCAAGGCCTCGAGGCAGCCGTGATTGCCGCACTGGCAGAGCGGACCGTCGGGGACGACGGGGACGTGCCCGATGTCGCCCGCGCCGCCCGCCCGGCCGCGCAGGATGGAGCCGCCGGCGACCACCCCGGCGCCGACGCCGTTGCCGATCGTGACGACCAGGAAGTCCTCGCAGTCGCGGCCCTGACCGAACAGCTTCTCGGCCACGCTCAGAGCGTTCACGTTGTTCTCCACGACCACCGGGAGGTCGAGCGCGCGGCGGAGGGTCGCGCCGAGCGGAACCTGGTTCCAGCGCAGCTGCGTGGAGTCGACGACCCCGACGCCCTGCTCGACCACGGTCCCCGGCAGGCCGACGCCGATACCGAGGAGGCGTGTCCCCTCGGTATCGGCGTCGATGAAGGCGCGCAACCGGTCCACGAGCCCAGAGGCCGCGTGCGGGGACAGCGCGTCGAAGTCCTCGGTGGCGGAGCGCAGCACAGCGCCGTCGATGCCGACCTCGACGAAGGCGACGTGATCGGGAGCGACCTTCACGCCGATGGCGGAGGCTGTGCGGGAGACGAGACCCAGCATGCGAGCCGGCCGCCCTCCGCCGGAGCTCGTACGGTCGAGCTCGGCGATGAGGCCGTCGGCGATGAGGTCGCGGCTCAGCTGGGTGACCAGCGCCGGGGATACCCCGAGACGACGGGCCAGATCGGCGCGGGACGCGGGACCCTGGGCGCCGAGGTGGGCCAGGATCGCCGTGCGGTTCACGTCGGTGCGGGACGATGGTGAGAGCGACATTGCCTGCCTTTGTTTAGGACTAAATAAACCATAGAACATAGTCCTGAACTACCGCAACCATCCCTCCCGGTGCAAAGATCGGAGCGTGACAGGCCGCACCCTGCTCCTCGACTCCGCATCCCTCTACTTCCGCGCGTTCTACGGCGTGCCCGACACGGTGCGCTCCCCCGAGGGCGAGCCCGTGAACGCCGTCCGCGGGTTCCTCGACATCATCGCGCGGCTCGTCACCGACTTCGCGCCCGCGTCGCTGGTCGCGTGCTGGGACGACGACTGGCGACCGCGGTGGCGGGTCGATCTCATCCCGAGCTACAAGGCGCATCGGGTGGCGCGGGAGGTGCCCGGCGGCGTGGATGTGGAGGAGACGCCCGAGGCGCTCGTGCCGCAGGTGCCGGTGATCCGGGAGGTGCTCGACGCGCTCGGCATCGTGATCGTCGGCGCCGCGGAGCACGAGGCGGACGACGTGATCGGCACGCTCGCGACGCGCGCCGGCGGCCCGGTCGACGTCGTGACCGGCGACCGGGACCTGTTCCAGCTGGTCGACGACGCGCGGGACGTGCGCGTCGTCTACACCGCGCGCGGGATGAGCAACCTCGAGATCCTGACCGGCGCGGTCGTCGAGGGCAAGTACGGGGTGCGGCCCGAGCAGTACGCGGACTTCGCGGCCATGCGCGGTGACACCTCCGACGGCCTCCCGGGAGTCGCCGGGGTGGGCGAGAAGACGGCGGCGGCGCTGCTCGCCGAGTACGGCACGCTCGCGGAGATCCGCGCCGCCGCGGCCGACCCGGCGAGCGCCCTGAAGCCGGCCGTGCGCGCCCGGTTCGAGGCGGCGTCCGACTACCTGGAGGTCGCTCCGCGCGTCGTCGAGGTCGTGCGCGACCTCGACC
>JAEWDJ010000214.1 GCA_023390155.1 Actinomycetes bacterium
GTGCTCGCCGACGCGGCGCTGCCGGCGGTCCGGCTCCCGGCGCCCGACGAGCCCGGTGCAGCATCAGAGGTGACCCCGGCGACAGCCGCCACGGGAGCGATCGGTGCGGTCTCCGCGGGCATGACGAAGGCCCCGGTCAGTCCGGAGACGACCGAGGTCACGACAGAAACAGCTGCAAAGCCGACCAGCACTCCGTCCGGGTCCCTCCGAGAGCGAGCGAGCTAAGCCCTTGCAGTGCGCACCGGGTGAGCGCACGTGTCGATGCTATCGGGGAAAACCTGGCCGTCGGCAGGTCGTTCTACCCCCGATTCAGGGGGAGACTTGGGATCCTGTCCGCGCTTTGACTGACAGTTTCAGGCCTCGTCGAGGGCATCCGGACCCTGTTCGACCAGGATCCGGAACTGCGCGGCGTCGAGGACGCGCACGCCGAGCTCCTCCGCCTTGCTCAACTTCGAACCCGCGCCCGGACCCGCCGCGACGAAATCGGTCTTCTTGGAGACGCTGGATGCGGCCTTGCCGCCCGCGGCGATGATCGCCTCCTGGGCTCCCTCGCGGGTGTACCCCTCGAGGGATCCGGTGGCCACCACCGTGAGGCCGGCGAGCACGCCACCGGCCGCGGCCGCTGCGCCCGGGCCCTGATGGCCGGGGGTGGAGAACTGCACGCCGGCGCGCGTCCACCGGTCGACGATCTCGACGTGCCAGTCCGCCTCGAACCAGTCGATCACCGCGTCCGCGATGATGCCGCCCACGCCGTCGACCTGCGCCAGCTCGTCGCGGCTCGCCGCGCGGATGGCGTCGAGCGAGCCGAAGTAGTCGGCCAGCGCACGGGCCGCGACCGGCCCCACGTGCCGGATGTTGAGGGAGACCAGGATGCGCCAGAGCGGCTTCGTCTTCGCCTTCTCGAGCTCGGCGAGGAGCTTCGTCGCCGCCTCCGACGGCAGCACCAGCTGGTGGTCCTTGCGGATGCCGAGCCGGCGCCGCTCGGCCGGGTCGAGGTCTTCCGTGCCCGGCGGGTACGTCTTCGGCCCGAGCCGCTGGAACGGCGTGCGGCGGATCGGCTCGCCCGTGACCTCGTCGAGCTTGATCTCGCCGGTCTCGGAGTCGCGCACGAGCACCTCGACCGGCACCAGCTCGTCGAGCTGGAGGTCGAAGAGCCGGGCCTCGGTCTCGAGCGGCGGCGTCTCCGGAACGACGGGCTGCGTCAGAGCCGCCGCCGTCACCTCGCCGAGCGCCTCGATGTCGAGGCCGCCGCGGGAGCCGATGTGCTCGACGCGGCCGCGCACCTGGGCGGGGCACGATCGGGCGTTCGGGCAGCGGAGGTCGATGTCGCCCTCCTTCATCGGGCGCAGCGGCGTGCCGCACTCGGGGCAGCGCTCAGGCATCTGCCACTCGATCTCGCTGCCGTCGCGCTGCTGCTCGACGGCGCCGAGGATCTCCGGGATGACGTCGCCGGCCTTGCGCAGCACCACGGTGTCGCCGATCATGACGCCCTTCGCGCGCACGACCTGCTGGTTGTGCAGGGTGGCCTGCCGCACCGTCGAGCCGGCGACCTTCACGGGCTCCATGACGGCGTACGGCGTCGCCCGGCCGGTGCGCCCGACGCCGACGACGATGTCGAGCAGCTTGGTGTGCACCTCCTCCGGCGGGTACTTGTACGCGATCGCCCAGCGCGGCGCGCGGCTCGTCGCGCCGAGCTCGTCGTGCAGGTCGAGCTCGTCCACCTTGACCACGATGCCGTCGATCTCGTGCTCGACGTCGTGCCGGTGCTCGCCGCGGTCCACGATGTAGCCGGCGACCTCGTCCACGCTGTCGAAGACGCGCGAGTGGGGCGAGACGGGCAGCCCCCAACCCGCGAGCAGTCCGTAGATGTCGGACTGCGCCGTCACGTCCGGGTGCTGCCAGGCGCCGATGCCGTGCAGGTAGAGGGAGAGCCGTCCGAGCCGCTCGCGCATCAGCTCCAGCTCGAACGCGCTCTTGTTCTCGCGCCGCTGGCGGAGGCTGCCGGCGGCCGTGTTGCGCGCGTTCGCGAACTCGGGGAACCGGGTCTTGATCTTGTCCTCCGGCCGCCCCTTCGCACGCTCCTCGGCCTCGTACGCCTCTTGGAGCTGCCGCTGCCGCTCGTTCAGCGCCTCGAAGTCGGCGGTCCGCAGGAACACCTCGCCACGCACCTCGAAGAAGGCCGGGTAGCCGGTGCCCTCGAGCGTGCGCGGGATGGTCGGGATCCAGTCGATGTTCTCCGTGATGTCCTCGCCGACGCGGCCGTCGCCGCGCGTGGTGGCCGTCTCGAGCACGCCGTCGCGGTAGGCGAGGCTGATGGCGAGGCCGTCGATCTTCAGCTCGGTGAGCCAGCGCACCGGCCGCCCGGCCGCCGACGCCGTCTTGGCCGCCCACTCGCGGAACTCGTCGATCGAGAAGACGTTGTCGAGGCTGAGCATGCGCTCCGCGTGCTCGTGCTCGGGGAAGCCGACGGAGACGACGGTCGCGCCGACCTGCTGGGTGGGGCTGTCCTGGCCGGCGAGTTCCGGGAAGGCGCGCTCCAGCGCCTCCAGCCGGTGGAAGTCGGCGTCGTACTCCGCGTCGGAGAGCGGGGAGTCGCCGTCGCCGTAGTAGGCCACCCGGGCGGACTCGATGCGCTCGGACAGGCGGTCGGCCTCCGCGCGCGCGGCCTCGAAATCGAGGTCGCCGAATTCGACAGGGGTGCCACTCGTCTCAGAGATGTCGCTCACACGTCGATCTTAGAGAGGAGCTCCGACAGGCCGCCCGCGCCGCTCAGGCGGGGACGGCGGAGACGGTGCGGTCGATCGTGGTCTGGCCGAGCACCCGCGTGCCGACGTAGACCACCGCGGTCTGACCGGGGGCGACACCGTCGAGCGGCGTGTCCGGCCGCACCACGAGCTCCCCTCCGACGACCTGCGCGCGCGCCGGCACCGGATCGGCGTGCGCCCGGATCTGCACGTCGCAGTCGAACGGGGTCTCCGGGTCCGCCGGCGGCAGGCCGGCCCAGGTGAAGCGGGAGCCGGCGATCTCCGCGATGTCGAGGGCCTCCTTGGGGCCGACGACGACCGTGTTGTCCTTGGGGCGCACCTCCAGCACGAAGCGGGGGCGGCCGTCCGGCGACGGGTAGCCGATGTTGAGGCCCTTCCGCTGGCCCACGGTGAAGGCGTGGGCGCCCTCGTGGCTGCCGATGCGGTTGCCGTCGCGGTCCAGGATGTCGCCCGTCTCGGCGCCGACCCGCTCCGCGAGCCAGCCGCGCGTGTCGCCGTCGGGGATGAAGCAGATGTCGTGGGAGTCGGGCTTGTTGGCGACGCTCAGCCCGCGCTCGGCCGCCTCGGCTCGCACCTCCGCCTTGGACGGCGTCGCTCCGAGGGGGAACATGGCGTGCGCGAGCTGCTCGGCCGTGAGCACGCCGAGGACGTAGGACTGGTCCTTCGCCCAGGCGCTCGCCCGGTGCAGCTCCCGGTTGCCGTGCTCGTCGGTGAGGATCTCGGCGTAGTGGCCGGTGCACACGGCGTCGAAGCCGAGGTCGAGCGCCTTCTCGAGCAGCGCGGCGAACTTGATCCGCTCGTTGCAGCGCATGCACGGGTTCGGCGTGCGGCCCGCGGCGTACTCGGCGATGAAGTCGTCGACGACGTCGAGCTTGAAGCGCTCCGAGAAGTCCCACACGTAGTACGGGATGCCGATGACGTTCGCGGCGCGCTGGGCGTCCATCGAGTCCTCGATGGTGCAGCAGCCGCGGCTGCCGGTGCGCAGCGTGCCGGGCATCCGGCTGAGCGCCAGGTGCACGCCCACCACGTCGTGCCCCGCCTCGACCGCG
>JAEWDJ010000293.1 GCA_023390155.1 Actinomycetes bacterium
CCCCACCGGGCACCCGTGGCTCGCCTCGCTCACGAACCGCGCCGTCCGCGAGCGCATCATGGCGGCCTCCCGATCCCGCGGCATCCGCGGCGGCGACCACGACAACCGCGAGCTCGTGCTCGAGATCACCCGTCTCCGCGCGGAGCGCGCCCCCCAGCTCGGCTTCGACACGCACGCGGCGTTCGTCACCGCCGACCAGACCGCGCGCACCCCGCAGGCGGTCGCGGACATGCTGGGTCGCCTCGCCCCCGCGGCGGCTCGGAACGCGCGGGCCGAGCAGTCCGACCTCCAGGCCCGCCTCCCCGGCGGCGGAGCCGTCGAGAGCTGGGACTGGGCGCACCTCACCGAGAAGGTCCGGCAGGAGAAGTACGACGTGGACTTCGCCGCCATGCGCCCGTACTTCGAGGCGGAGCGCGTGCTCCGCGACGGCGTCTTCCACGCCGCCACCCGCCTGTACGGCATCACCTTCGAGGAGCGGCCGGACCTCGTCGCCTACCACCCGGAGGCGCGCGTCTTCGAGGTGCGGAACGAGGACGGCAGCGAGCTCGGCCTCTACATCCTCGACCTCTACACCCGCGACTCCAAGCGCGGGGGCGCGTGGATGAACCCGCTGGTCGCGCAGTCCGACCTGCTCGGCACCCCCACGGTCGTCGTGAACAACCTCAACGTCCCGAAGCCCGCCGCGGGCGAGCCGACCCTGCTCACCTACGACGAGACGAACACGCTGTTCCACGAGTTCGGGCACGCGCTGCACGGGCTCTTCGCGCGCGTCACCTACCCGAAGTTCGCCGGCACCAACGTCTTCCGCGACTTCGTCGAGTTCCCGAGCCAGGTCAACGAGATGTGGATGCTGTGGCCGGAGATCGTGGAGAACTACGCGGTCCATCACGTCACCGGCGAGCGGATGCCGCAGGAGCTCATCGACCGCCTCCACGCGTCCGAGTCGTTCAACGAGGGGTTCGCGACCAGCGAGTACCTCGCCGCGGCTCTGCTCGACCAGGCCTGGCACTCCATCACCGCGGACGACGCCGTCGACGATGTCGCCGCGTTCGAGGCCCGCGCCCTCGCCGCCGTCGGGCTGGATGCGCCCGCCATCCCGCCGCGGTACGCCAGCACCTACTTCGCGCACACGTTCTCCGGCGGCTACGACGCGGGCTACTACTCCTACATCTGGAGCGAGGTGCTCGACGCCGACACCGTCGAGTGGTTCAAGGAGAACGGAGGCCTCACCCGTGAGAACGGCGACCGGTTCCGCTCCCGGCTGCTCGGCGTCGGCGGCTCCAAGGACCCGCTCGAGGCCTACCGCGACTTCCGCGGACGCGACGCCGTGATCGAGCCGCTGCTGAAGCGCCGCGGCCTCGACGACTGATCGCCGCGGCGAGACGGCCCTAGCCCCCTTCCCGCGCCAGGCTCTAGCCTGAGCGCAGAGTCCGCGGGAAGGGGGCTGCATGAGCGCAGCAGAGCCGGTGCGACCGATGGCGGCGCCCACGGTGCGCACGCTCCTGCTGCTCAGCATCCCGGCCCTCGTCATCGGCGTGGTCTCGGCCCTGTCGCTCTGGCTCCTGGAGACGCTCGCGGGAGTCCTCGAGGACTGGCTCTGGACCTCGCTGCCCGGAGCCGTCGGGGCGGACGGCGCGTCCGGCTGGTGGATCTTCCTCGTGCTCTCGGTCACCGGCGCCGCCGTCGGCCTCGTCGTCTGGCTCGTGCCGGGACACGCCGGCCCGGACTCCGCGACGACCGAGCTCGTCTCGACACCGCTCCGGCCGGCCGTCGTGCCGTCGCTCGCCCTCGCCGCCGTGCTCAGCCTCGCGGGAGGCGTGAGCCTCGGCCCCGAGAACCCGATCATCGCGATCAACGCCAGCGTGCTGGTCGCCCTGGTCGCCCGCCTCTGGAAGCGCGTGCCGACGCAGCTCGTGCTTTTGATGGCCGCCTCCGCCACCATCGGCGCCATGTTCGGCACGCCGGTCGCCGCCGCCCTCGTGTTCACGGGCATCGTCGCCGCAGCTCCCGGCGGTGGTGCCCTGTGGGACCGGCTCTTCCTCCCGCTCGTCGCCGCGGCCGCCGGCTCGGAGACGATGACGCTCCTCGCCCATCCGCAGTTCGGCGTCCCGATGCCGGCCTACACCGACGTGCACTGGCAGGACGTCATCGCGGCGTTCGTGATCGCGACGGCGGCCGCCGCGCTCGGCGTGCTGGGGGCGACCGTCTTCCCGGCCGTGCACCGGGCGTTCCACAGCCTCCGGAACCCGCTGCTCGTCTCGCTGGCGGGTGGCGTCGTCCTCGGCGCCCTGGGGGCGCTCGGCGGCCCGATCACACTCTTCAAGGGGCTCGAGCAGATGGGCGAGCTCATCCACGACCGGGCCGACTACTCGGCGGGTCAGCTGGTGCTCGTGGTGCTGGTGAAGCTCGCCGCGCTGCTGGTGGCCGCGAGTGCGGGCTTCCGCGGCGGGCGGGTGTTCCCCGCCGTGTTCATCGGTTCGGCCGTCGGCCTGCTCGCCGCCGCTCTCGTGCCGGGGATCCCGCTGGCGGTTGCGGTGGCCTCGGGCGTCCTCGGGCTGACGGTCGCGGTGGCACGGGACGGCTGGATCGCCATCTTCGTCGCCCTCGCGGTCACGCAGAGCGTCGCGGTCCTCCCGATCATGTGCCTGGCGATCCTGCCGGCCTGGCTGGTCGTCACGCGGGCGCCCGAGTGGCTGATCAAGCCGCCCGTGAACAAGGACGGCCTGGCCGCTCCGACCCCGCACCCGACGGCCTGAGCACGGCGGCGGACCGGATCGGCCGAAGCCGGATCCCGCCGCGGATCAGGCGGACTTCTCCTCGCGGCGCGGGCGGTGCGGCACGATGGTGGGGGCCGCGTTCTCGAGCACGGCCTCCTTCGTGACGACGACACGGGCGACCTCGGAGCTGGACGGCACCTCGAACATGATCGGGCCGAGCACCTCCTCCATGATCGCTCGCAGACCACGCGCGCCGGTCTTGCGGAGCACCGCGAGGTCGGCGATGGCCTCCAGGGCCGCGTGCTCGAACTCGAGCTGCACGCCGTCGAGCTCGAACATGCGCTGGTACTGCCGGACGAGCGCGTTCTTCGGCTCGGTCAGGATCTGCATCAGCGCGCTCTGGTCGAGCTGCGTGACAGTCGTGACGACGGGGAGGCGGCCGATGAACTCGGGGATGAGGCCGAACTTGTGGAGGTCTTCCGGCAGCACCTCGCTGAAGAGGTTGATGTCGTCGCCCTTGGAGTGCAGCGGAGCCCCGAAGCCGATGCCCTTCTTGCCCGCGCGGGAGGAGATGATCTCCTCCAGGCCGGCGAAGGCGCCCGCCACGATGAACAGGACGTTCGTCGTGTCGATCTGGATGAACTCCTGGTGCGGGTGCTTGCGGCCGCCCTGCGGCGGGACGGAGGCGACCGTGCCCTCGAGGATCTTGAGCAGCGCCTGCTGCACGCCCTCGCCCGAGACGTCGCGGGTGATCGACGGGTTCTCGGCCTTGCGGGCGATCTTGTCGACCTCGTCGATGTAGATGATGCCGGTCTCGGCGCGCTTGACGTCGTAGTCGGCCGCCTGGATCAGCTTGAGCAGGATGTTCTCGACGTCTTCGCCGACGTAGCCGGCCTCGGTCAGCGCGGTCGCGTCCGCCACGGCGAACGGCACGTTGAGCCGGCGGGCGAGCGTCTGCGCGAGGTAGGTCTTGCCACAGCCCGTCGGGCCGATCAGCAGGATATTGCTCTTGGCGATCTCGACGTCGTCGATGGCGTCGGCCGAGGTGATGGTCTGCTTGGCGCGCACGCGCTTGTAGTGGTTGTAGACGGCGACCGCGAGCGACCGCTTGGCCTGCTCCTGGCCGATCACGTACTCCTCGAGGAAGCCGAAGATCTCCTTCGGCTTCGGGAGGTCGAACTCGCTGGCGGCTTCCTCGCCGGCCTCCGCGAGACGCTCCTCGATGATCTCGTTGCAGAGCTCCACGCACTCGTCGCAGATGTAGACGCCGGGACCGGCGATCAGCTGCTGGACCTGCTTCTGGCTCTTGCCGCAGAAGGAACACTTGAGCAGATCGGCGCTCTCCCCGATTCGTGCCATCCCTCGTCCCCTCCTACTCCACGGGTGTCTTCGTCACGAGCCTAACCTGTGCGGGCGACAATGGCGCGCACCGGCGGGTCGATCCCGTCACCCGGGCGTTCTGCCGACAGCAGATCCGCCCCCGGACACGGCAGAGCGGGGCAGTCCTGCGACCGCCCCGCTCTGTTCCGTACTGTTACTTGACCAGTGCCGGCAGCGTCTTGCGGCTGGTGAGCACCTGGTCGATCAGGCCGTACTCCAGCGCCTCCTGGGCGCCGAGGATCTTGTCCCGGTCGATGTCCTTGTTGACCTGCTCCACCGAGCGGTTGGAGTGCTTGGCCAGCGTCTCCTCCAGCCACGAGCGCATGCGCATGATCTCGTTGGCCTGGATCTCGATGTCGGACGCCTGACCCTGCCCGGCCTGGCCCACGGCCGGCTGGTGGATGAGGATGCGGGCGTTCGGCAGGGCGAGCCGCTTGCCGGGCGTGCCGGCGGCGGTCAGGACCGCGGCGGCCGACGCCGCCTGGCCGAGGACGACCGTCTGGATCTGCGGGCGGATGTACTGCATCGTGTCGTAGATCGCCGTCATCGCGGTGAACGAGCCACCAGGCGAGTTGATGTACATGACGATGTCGCGGTCCGGGTCCTGGCTCTCGAGCACGAGGAGCTGGGCCATGATGTCGTCCGCCGAGGCGTCGTCCACCTGCACGCCGAGGAAGATGATGCGGTCCTCGAAGAGCTTCGCGTACGGATCCTGGCGCTTGTAGCCGTAGGCCGTGCGCTCCTCGAAGCTGGGGAGGATATAGCGGGCGCCGGGCGCCTGCACGCCGCCGAGGGCCTGACCGCCGAGCGCGGATCCGCCGAGCATGGGGGTGTTCATTGTGATGTCCTTAGTCCTTCCGGCGTCCGCTTACTTGGAGTCCTGGTCGGTGCCGCCGCCGCCCGCGACGTCGAGCGCCGACTCGCGGATGTGGTCGACGAAGCCGTACTCGAGCGCTTCCTGCGCGGTGAACCAGCGGTCACGGTCGCCGTCGGCGTTGATCTGCTCGACGGACTTGCCGGTGGCCGACGCGGTGATCTCGGCGAGGCGCTTCTTCATGTCCAGGATGAGCTGGGCCTGGGTCTGGATGTCGCTCGCGGTGCCGCCGAAGCCGCCGTGCGGCTGGTGCAGCAGGACGCGCGCGTTGGGGGTGATGTACCGCTTGCCCTTGGTGCCCGCGGTGAGGAGCAGCTGGCCCATCGACGCCGCCATGCCGATGCCGACGGTGACGATGTCGTTCGGGACGAACTGCATGGTGTCGTAGATCGCCATGCCGGCCGTGATCGAGCCGCCGGGCGAGTTGATGTAGAGGTAGATGTCCCGCTTCGGGTCCTCCGCCGCCAGGAGGAGCAGCTTCGCCGCGATCTCGTTCGCGTTCTCGTCCCGGACCTCGGATCCGAGCCAGATGATGCGGTCCTTCAGCAGTCTGTCGAAGACATTGGGCTGGATACCCAGGTCGGCCATGTTCGCTCCATTTCCTTGTCGCTTGGTGTCGAATCTATCGGAGCGCTCACGGCATTTCGGCGCTGTTCGCCCTGGGCAGAGAGGGTGTCGCCACGCCGGGCGGCGGGCGGGTCAGTCGTCGTCGAGCTCGGCCGCGTACGCCGCGACGGCGCGGCCGTAGCGGCTGAGCCGGGGCGCCAGGGCCGCGAGCGACGCCCGCAAGGC
>JAEWDJ010000375.1 GCA_023390155.1 Actinomycetes bacterium
GCCGGCACGTCCCTCAGGACGGCCGCTCCCATCCCGATCACGGCGCCGGCTCCGACGGAGACCCCCTGGCGCACGGACGCGTTCATCCCGAGGTAGGCGGCCTCCCCCACCCGCACCGACCCGGCGAGCGAGACGCCCGCCGTCAGGGTCGCGAAGTCGTCGAGGCGCACGTCGTGGGTGAGCGTCGCGTTCGGCATCACGACCACGTGCCGGCCGACCGAGACGTCGGCGGTGAGGACCACTCCGGCGAGGAGGATGCTCCCGGCGCCGACGGAGCAGCCGTCGGGGATGCGCACCGACGCGTCCACCAGGGTCGCGTACCGGTCGGCGTCGACGCCGAGCTCGGCGAGTCGCGCGACGACGGCGCGACGGCCCGCACCGGAGCCGACGCAGACCACCAGGTCGGCGTCGTACTCGGCCGCGTGGGCGATCCCGCCGAGCACCTCGACGCCGGCGACGCGCGTCCCGCGCTTGTCCGGGTCGTCGTCGAGCACGCCGAGCACGCGGTGACCGGCCTGGGCGGCCGCTGCGGCCTCCCGCGCCAGCCCGCTCGCTCCGAGCAACAGCAGGTCTCTCACGGTGCTCCCCCTGTCCGTCCTGTTCGTGTGGGCGCTCCGTTCATCCGCGGGCGAGACCTCCCGCCGGAGCATAACTGATTCTTCCTCACTTACATACCTGAGAATACCTCGCCTCCTCCGCTCCCGAACACCCCCGTCCAGGTCACGCCCCCAGGAGTTCTCGTGTACTCGGCTGCTGGGGGTCAGGCGGGGGTGGGGAGGGGGAGAGCGGCGCGGAGGGCGGCGACGACCCGGTCCTGCTCGGGCGCGGTGAGCTGGTGGTAGAGCGGGAGGATGAGGGTGCGGTCGGTCAGGCGCTCGGTGACGGCGAGCGAGGCGGAGCCGGTGTCGCGGTCGCGATAGGCGGGCTGGCGGTGGGAGGCCATGATGCCGCGCCGGGCCGAGACGCCGGCCTCGGCGAGCGCGGCGAGCACGCCCTCCCGGTCGGCGTCGACCTCCACCCAGTAGGACTGGAAGTTGCCGGTCCCGTAGTCCGGGTCCGTCACCGGGCGCACGCCGGGCAGATCGGCGAGCAGGTCGGCGTAGCGGGAGGCGAGCTCGCGCCGCCGGGCGACGATCGCCGGGAGCTTGCCGAGCTGGACGATGCCGATCGCCGCCTGCAGATCCGTCATGCGGAAGTTGAAGCCGACCTCCGTGTACTGCTCCGCCGGGGCGAGGAGGCTGGCCTGGCGGTCCGCGGCCGAGATGCTCATCGCGTGCTCGCGCAGGTGGCGGGCGCGGTCGGCCCACTCCGCGTTCGCGGTGGTCAGCATCCCGCCCTCGCCGGTGGTGAGCAGCTTGCGCGGGTGGAACGACCACGCCGCGACGTCCGCCGTGGCGCCCACCGGCCGGCCGCGGTAGGTCGAGCCGGCGCCGCACGCAGCGTCCTCGACGAGCACGATGCCGCGCGGCCCCGTCAGGGCGCGGATGGGCGCGAGGTCGGCGGGCACGCCGCCCTGGTCGACCACGATCACGGCCCGCGTGCGCGGGGTGAGCGCGGCGGCCAGGGTCTCGGCCGTCACGTTGCCGGTGCGCTCGTCCACGTCGGCGAACACGGGACGCGCGCCCACATAGACCACCGCGTTGGCCGTGGCGATGAACGAGAAGGACGGGACGACCACGTCGTCGCCCGGTCCGACCCCCGCCACGACCAACGCGAGGTGCAGCGCGGTCGTGCAGCTGGAGACGGCGACCGCGTGCGGTGCCTGCATGGAGGCTGCGAACTCCTCCTCGAACCGCGCGACGCGCGGCCCCTGGGCGACCCAACCGGACTGGATGACCTCCGTGACGGCGGCGATCTCCTCCTCGCCGAGCCACGGCTTCATGACGTTGATGCGCTCCATCAGGCCACCAGCTCCCGGCCGGCCGCGATCTCGTCGCGGAGGGGGCGCCACCAATCGACCAGGTCGCGCAGCCCCTGCTCCAGCGGCACCTCGGCGGTGAAGCCGAGGTCGCGCGCGGCGGCGGAGGTGTCGGCGAGCCGACGGGTCACGCCGTTGACGGCGCGCTCGGGGCCGTGCTCGACGGGGAGGTCGGAGTCCATCGCGGCGAGCAGCGCCTCCGCCAGCCCGAGCAGGCTGGTCTCGACACCGCTCGCGACGTTGTAGACGCCCTCGCGCACATCGCTCGCGGCCGCCAGGATGTTCGCGCGCGCCACGTCCGACGCGACCACGAAGTCCATGGTCTGGAGGCCGTCGCCGAAGATCAGCGGCGGCTTGCCGTCGGCGATGCGCTCCATCCACCGCACCAGCACCTCGGTGTAGAGCCCGTGCACGTCCATCCGCGGTCCGTAGACGTTGAAGTAGCGCAGGGCGACGTAGTCGAGGCCGTCCATCGCGCGGAAGCTGCGGAGCATCCCCTCATTGAACGACTTCGCGGCGCCGTAGAAGGTGTCGTTGTTGTGGTGGTGGTGGCGCTCCCCCGTCGGGAACTCCTCCGCCAGGCCGTAGACCGACGCACTGGAGGCCGTGATCAGCTTGTCGACGCCGTGCTCGACGGCGGCCTCGTAGACGGTGAACGAGCCGTCGACGAGCACCTCCAGCGCCAGCCGCGGCTCCTCCGCGCACTGGGTGATGCGGATGGCGGCCTCGTGGAAGACGAGGTCCTTGCCGCGGGTGACGTCGTGCACCAGGTCGCGGTCGCGCAGATCGCCCTCGACCAGAGTGACGCGGCCCGAGGCCAGGGCGCCCTCCAGGTTGGCGACGCGACCGCGGACCAGGTTGTCCAGCACGTCGATGTGGCCGACCCCCTGCTCCAGCAGCTGGTCGACGATCGTGGAGCCGATGGTGCCGGCGCCGCCGGTCACCAGGACGCTCGCTCCCTGCAGGGCGGTCATCGCGCGCCTCCCGCCAGCTCGAGCTCGGCCGCGAGGTCGATCGGGTCCTCCACCGGGGTGACGGCGCCGTGGCTCTCGAGGCTGCGGGAGGCGGCCTCGAGCACCGAGAGCACGCGGAGGCCGGCGCGGCCGTCCGTCCGCGGGGCGCGGGCCTCGCGGATGCTGTCGGCGAACTCCTGCGCCATCGCGCCGAGCGCCTCCCGCTCGGGGAGCGCGGGCGACCAGGTGTCGCCGAGGCGGTACGAGACGGTCGCGTCGCGCCGCTCCACCCCGTCCACGGCCTGCAGTCCGAGGTCGACGCCGCGGTCGTACACGCTGAGCCGCTGCTGCGGGTTGAGGTCGTCCCAGACCAGGGTGCGCTTGGTGCCGCCGACGATCATCTGGCGGATCTTGGTCGGGCTCAGCCAGTTGACGTGGACGTGCGCGATCGCGCCGCCGGTCAGCGGCATCATCAGGTAGCCGACGCAGGACTTGCCGGCGCCGAGCGGGTCGGCTCCGTGCGCCGACACCGTGGTGGGTCGCAGGCCGCCCGGGAGGATGAAGTCGATGATCGACAGGTCGTGGGGCGCGAGATCCCAGAACACGTCGACGTCGGGCTGCACGAGCCCGAGGTTGATGCGGGTGGAGTCGACGTAGAGGATCTCGCCGAGCGTGCCCTCCTCGATCAGCTCGCGCATCTTCAGCACCGCCGGGGTGTAGCAGTACGTGTGGTCGGCCATGAGCACGAGACCACGCTCGCGGGCCGCCGCCACCATCGCACGGCCGCGCTCGCCGGTGTCGGCGAGGGGCTTCTCCACCATGACGTGCTTGCCGGCCTCGAGGGCGGCGCGCGCGATGTCGTGGTGGGTGCGGGCCGGCGTCGCGATGGCGACCGCGTCGATGCCGGGATCGGCGAGCACGGTGGCGAGGTCGGTGTCGATCCGGTCGAGGCCGACCTGGTCGGCGACGCGGCGGGCGCGCGTGGCGTCCAGGTCGCAGATCGTCACGAGCTCCCAGTCCGGGCTGCCCCGGAAGTTCCGGGCGAGGTTCGGTCCCCAGTACCCGGCGCCGATGACGGCGATGCGCAGTTGTGTTGTCATGTCGTGCCCCCAGCACCTTTCTGTCTGCTCCGGCCGCTTCGGGTACGGCCGGACGCGGGACCCGTCGTCAGGACGACGGGGTGAAGCGGATGTCGACCCAGTAGTTGTGGTTCACCACCTGATCCGGGAAGCCGGTCGAGTACGCGTACGCACCGCCGTTCGCCGGGATCGTGAGCGCCCCGCTCGTGACCGTCGACGCGAGCCCGCCGACGGTCACGGCGTAGGTGGACGCCGTGGTGTGGTACGAGGCGCGGTACTCGACACCGGCCTGGATGGCCACCGGCGTCGGGAACGTCACCTCCTGCCAGCCGCTCGCGGTCTCCGCCTGATAGTTCGCGGTCGCGAGCACCTGACCCGTCGCGCTCCACAGCGTCGCCGTGTGCGTCCCGGTGTCCCCGGCCCCCTTGTAGAAGCGGATGCCGGAGATGGTCCCGGCCGCCGACGAGCTGAAGCGCACGCCGAGCTGGACGGGCGCACCGTCCGGCCAGGAGGTCGAGGCCGGCGTCGAGGCGTCGGCGAAGAGGGTGGTGGAGGTCGGCGTCGTGGTCGTGCCTCCGGTCGAGCCGCCCGTGGAGCCGCCCGTCGTGCCGGTCGAGCCGCCTGTCGTGCCGGTGGAGCCGCCGGTCGATCCGGTCGACCCCGTCGATCCGCCGCTCGTCCCCGTCTGCGCCGGGGCGAACACCACGTCGACGAAGTAGTTCGTCGCGTTCCAGGAGTAGGTCGGGAAGCCGCCGGTCGCACCGTACAGGTAGCGGCCGTTGTTCGCGGTGCCCGCCGTGAGCGGCCCGGCGGTCTTCGCGGCGGCGAAGTCGTTCGACGTGTACGAGTAGTTCCCCTTCGGCGCCAGGTACGACACGACGTACGTCGCGCCGGCCGTCAGCGACACCGGGGTGCCGAGCTGCGCCGTCTGCCAGCCGCTGGCGGTCTCGTTCTGGAACGTCACGGTCGCCAGGCGGTTGCCGTTCGCGTCCCAGATCGAGCCGGTGTGCGTGCCGGTGTTGGTGGCCCCCTTGTAGAACCGGATCGCCGTCACCGTGCCGGCCTGCGAGCTGGAGAACGACATCCCGAGCTCGACGGCGGAGGAGTCGTCCGTCGCCGCCGCGACCGCCGGGGTGGTGCTGCCGAAGAACGAGTACGTCGTCGGCTGCGCGGCGGAGGCGGTGGCGAACGACCAGGTCTGCGTGGGCAGGGTGGCGCCGTCGGTCGAGGTGATGCCGGACACGCTCACCGAGATCGTCGCGCCGGCGGGCAGCGCGGCGGACGGCGTGAAGGTCAACGTCTTCGCGTCGGCCGAGAGCGACGTCGTCCCCGCGATGGCCGTGGAGCCGTTCGTCACCGCGTAGGTCGCGCCGGGGGCGATCGCGGCCGAAAGGGTGATCGCGATGGGCGTTCCCGTCGCGATCCCGGTCGCTCCCGGGGCCGGCGTCTGCGAGCTCACGGCGATCGTGGGCGTCGGCTTGTTGAAGACGACGTCGACGAGGTAGTTCGACGTGGAGGAGCTGCCCGGGAACCCGGTCGGGTAGGCGTACGCGCCGGCGTTCGTCCCGGCGCTCAGCGGGCTGCGGGTGATCCCCGCGCCGCTGAAGTCGCCCGGCGTCACCGAGTACGTGCCCGTCGGCGACGTGTAGGCCGCGACGTAGGTCGTGTTCGCCGAGATCGCGACCGGGGTCGAGAACAGCACCGTCTGCCAGCCCGAGGTCGACTCGGAGCCGAAGGTCGCGCTGGCCAGGATGCCGCCGTTCGCGTTGTAGAGCGTTCCGACGTGCGTGCCGGTGTTGCCCGAGCTCTTGTAGAACCTGATGCCCGAGATCGTGCCGGCCAGCGAGCTCTGGAACTTCACGCCCAGGGTGACCGGGCTGTCCGTGACCTGCAGGATGCTCGGCGTCGTCGAGTCGGTGAAGAGCCCGCACGGGCAGGTGCCGGGAGCCGGATCCGGCTTCACCGTCGTGAAGCTCCACGTCCCGCCGCTCGAGAGCGTGACCCCCGTCGGGTCCTTCGCGGTCATCGTGACCGAGTAGGTGACGAAGCCGTTCAGCGCCGCCGACGGGGTGAAGGTCGCCGTGCGCGTCGTCGAGGCGTAGGAGACCGTGCCCGCGACCGGGTTGCCGAGCTGGTCCTTGACCGTGAACGCGATCGTCGAGGAGTTCACGGGCTTCGAGAAGACCGCGCCGATCGTGCTCGACGTCGGCACGCTGGAGGAGCCGGGGAGCGGGAACTGGCCCGAGGCCGTCAGCGGGGAGTTGTCCGTCGTCGTGAAGACGGCGTCCACCCAGTAGTTGGAGGCGTCGTAGTCCGAGGTCGGGAACTGCCCCGGTGTGGTCGAGTACACGCCCGGCGCGACCTGGCCGTAGCCTCCCGCCACGGTGAGCGGACCAGCCGAACGGCCCCGGTAGGAGAAGTACTCGTTCGTCGCCGAGTAGTGCCCGGCGGGCGCCGAGTACGACACCACGTACTTCGTGCCGGAGGTCACGGGCACCTGCGACGAGAAGCTCGCCGTCTGCCAGCCGGAGGCCGTCTCTGCCGGGAAGGTCACGGTCGCGAGGCGCTTGCCGGTCGCGTCCCACAGGGAGCCGGTGTGCGTCCCGGTGTTGGTGCTCGCCTTGTAGAACCGCACGCCGCTGATGAAGCCGTCCTGGCTCGGGGTGAACTGCAGGCCCGCCTCGATCGGGGTGCCGTCGCCCGAGTCTGCGGTCGCCGGGGCGGCGCTGCCGAACACCGTGTACGGTCCGGTCACGGTCACGCTGCGGGTCGCCGGCGTGGAGCCGAAGTTGCCGCTGTCGTCGATGGCGCGCACGCGGAGCGTCTGCGTCCCGCTGCCCTGCTGGATGTACGTGTAGCTCCAGCTCGTCGTGCCGGTGGCCGCGTGGTAGGTCGCGCCGCCGTCGGTGGAGACCTCGACGCCCGCGACCACGCCGCCGAGGTCCAGGGCGGTGCCGCTGACGGTGACGCTCGCGCCGTTGGCGACCGAGGCGCCCGCGGCCGGGGCCGTGATGAGCACGGTGGGTGCCGTCGTGTCCGTCGTCTTGCTGGCCGCGAACAGCCCGCTGGCGAGCGTGCCGGGCTGGGCGCCCATGTCGGCGAGGAGGTTGACCTGCGCCTGCTGCATCCGCACGTCCGCGGCCGCGCCGTCGCCGTCGTGCTCCTGGTCCAGACCCCACGACCACTGGATGGTGCCGGCCGAGAAGACCAGGGCGCCGCTCGCCGCGCGGTACAGGGTGATGTGGTGCGTCGTCGTGCCGGGCACGACCGTGTTGCCGAAGTCGGTGAGGTACTGCGGCACCGGTCCGACGGTGGTCGACAGCTGGACCAGCCCGGCCGGCCGGAACCCGTTGTCGACGTCCTCGTCCGACTCGTAGCCGATCGTGTGCGGGGCCAGCGCGGTCGAGGCGGAGGTCATGCCCGAGAGCCCGGTGTTGCGCCAGAGTCTCGTCTTGCCCTGCGCCGCCGTGACGGTGACCGCCAGATCGCTGAAGTTCGACTGGTACTGCGTGCCGGTCACGGCGTTCTCCGGCAGCCCGGCGCCGTTGGCCTGGGAGGCGAAGCGCGGATCGCGCCAGGTGCCCGTCCATTCGGCCGTCGGGTCGATCTTCTTGTCGGCCCAGGTCTCCTTGTACGACACGAGCGTGCGGTAGGCGGTCGCCGCCCCCGCGACGGCGGGCTCGTAACGGGTGTGCCAGTACATCTCGTTGCCCGAGAGGAACTGGAGGTTGACGCCCGCGTCGCGCGCGGCGACGACGTTGGCGCGCTGCTTGGCCGACCAGTACTCGTCGTGCCCGACCGAGAGGAACACCTTGTGGTTCTTCAGCAGCGAGCCGTAGCGGTCGGTGTCCACGCCGCTCAGGTACGAGACGTTGTAGCCGTTCTTCTCGAGGAAGCGCACCGCCGGGTACTCGTTGGCGAAGTAGAAGTCGCGGCCGTTGTTGTCGCCGCGGGTGACGACCGGGCGGTTGTAGCTGATCTTGTAGGCGCGGCCGTTCGCGGCGCCCTGGTAGAAGTCGGAGCCGCCGTAGGTGTTGTACGCCTGCCAGGTCGGGTCGGAGGTCTGGAACAGCACCGGGGAGGTCGAGGCGTCGTTGCGCACGATGAAGGTGAT
>JAEWDJ010000399.1 GCA_023390155.1 Actinomycetes bacterium
TCGATCGCGTGCCGCATCCGGTGCTCGGGATCGCGCCGCACGTCGCCGACGAATCGTCGCGCCTCCGCGTGCAGCCGTTCGTCCACCATCCGGTCGACGAAGGAGGGCAGCCAGGACGGCAGGCGGCGCGACACGACGCTTGCGAACGCCTCGGGATGCGCGGCCAGCCACTCGTCGAGCCGGTCGAGCACGAGGTCGACGACCTCCCGGTGCCCGCCCGAGGCGAGCACCTTCGCGCTCAGCCGGCCGAGCGGCGGACCCCACTCCGGTTCGATGACGTGCGTGCGCACCACGGCCTCGATCGCCTCCCGCACGCGATCGTCGTCCAGGAGGCGGGCGAGGCCGACGACGGCGGAGGATCCCTCGGCGACGACCCGCCGCGCGTTGCCGGGCTCGGCCAGCCAGCCGGCCACCGCACCGGCGATGTCGATGGACGCGAGCTTCGCCGCGACGACGTCGTCCGCGAGGAAGTTGGTCTCCACGAACTCGCCCAGGCTCTCCCCGATCTCGTCCTTGCGCGTCGGGATGATCGCCGTGTGCGGGATGCGCAGCCCCAGCGGATGCCGGAACAGCGCCGTCACCGCGAACCAGTCCGCCAGCGCCCCCACCATGGCCCCCTCCGCCGCCGCCCGCACGAAGCCGAGCCACGGGTAGCGGTCCTGCAGGGCGAACGCGACGGCGAAGACGACGGCCGCGACGGCGAGGAGGGAGGTCGCCAGCGCCTTCATCCGGCGGAGCGCGCGCCGGCGCTCCGCGTCGCGCGCGTCGGCGGCGCTCGCCGCGGCTGACGTAGCGCTCGTGGCGCTCGTGGCGGTGCTCACGTCACTCCACCAGGTGCAGCTCGCGGCTGGTGTTGTTGAGGCGATGGGCGCCGTCCTCCGCCGCCACGACGATGTCCTCGATGCGCACGCCGAACCGGCCGGGAAGGTAGATGCCGGGCTCGATCGAGAAGCACATCCCGGCCTCCAGCGGCTGCTCCTCGCCCTCGACGAGGTACGGCGGCTCGTGTGTGGTCGTGCCGATGCCGTGTCCGACGCGGTGGATGAAGCGCTCGCCGTAGCCGGCGTCGCGGATGACCCCGCGGGCGACGCGGTCGATCTCCTGGCAGGGCACGCCGACGGCGACGGCATCGAACGCGGCCTGCTGCGCCCGCTTGACGGTCTCGAAGACCTCGTGCTCCTCGTCGGTCGGCTCGCCGACGTGGACCGTGCGCGTGGTGTCCGAGCCGTAGCCGTCCATCAGTCCGCCGAAGTCGAGGACGACCATGTCGCCCTCCACGATGATGCGGTCGCCGGCCTCGTGGTGGGGGTTCGCGCCGTTCGGCCCCGAGCCGACGACGGTGAAGTCGACCTGCGAATGCCCGTGCTCGCGCAGCAGCCGCGCGAGGTCGGCCGCGACCTCCAGCTCGGTGCGTCCCGCGAAGCGGACCCCCAGGATGTCCTCGAACGTGGCGTCGGCGGCGGCCCCCGCGGCGGCGAGCCGGTCGATCTCGTCCGCGTCCTTCACGGCGCGGAGCATCGGCAGGGCGCGCGAGAACGACTCGAACCGCGCCTCCGGGAGCGCGTGCTGGAAGCCGAGCAGGTGCATCGCCCACAGCGCGTCCGAGACCGCGTAGCGGCCCGCGGGGTTCAGGAGGGCGGCGGTCGGGACGTACTCGTCCTCGCCGTCCGCCCAGTCCACGATGTCGAAGGCGCCCGTCGCGCGGGTGGCGGCCGCGCTGTCGTGCTCCAGGACGGGCACGATCATGGTCGGATCCCCGTCGGCCGGGACGACGAGCAGGGTGATGCGTTCCGTGGTCGCGATCGGCAGGTAGTCGGCGAAGTAGGCGAGGTCGGGCCCGGGTGCGACGAGGAGGCCGTCGAGCCCCGCCGCCTGCGCCTGCGCGGCGCCCCTCCGGAGTCGCTCGGCGAAGTGCCGGGACGTGATCTGCTGCATGACTGCCTCCGATTCACGGGATGGTACGCCGGGGCCCGGAACCCGGGCCGGTGCGGTCAGTCCTCCACCGGACCGAGCCACGCGTTGGCGACGGTGTTGTGCGCCGACTCCGCGTCGGACGGGTGGAAGATGCCGGCGAGCACGTCGCGGTAGAGGCGGCCGAGCTCGCTGCCGGCGAAGTAGGTGGAGCCTCCCGAGACGCGGATGGCCTGGTCGACGACGCGCCGGGCGGTCTCGGTGGCGCGGATCTTCAGCCCCACGAGCTTCGGGAACCACAGTGCGCCATGGTCCGCCCGCGTGTCGACGTCGCGGGCGAGGGAGTCGAGCTGGGGGAGCAGCGCGTCCTGGTCGATGGCCGCCTCCGCGACACGCCAGCGGATGTCCGGGTCGCTCGCGTAGCTGCGGCCCTCGTTCTTCAGGCTCGTGCGCCGGTGCGCCGACGCGACCGCGAGCTCCAGCGCCCGCGCGCCGATGCCCGTGTAGACGGAGGCCAGGAGGATCTCGAAGCTGGCGAAGATCGCGAACACCAGCGGGTCGGGGTTGGGGCCCGGGGCGAGGCGCCGCACGATCCGGTCGGCAGGGGAGCGCGCCCCGTCGAGCAGGGTGGTGCGGCTCTGGGTGGCGCGCATCCCGATCGTGTCCCAGTCGTCGCGGATCTCGAATCCGCCGGCCGCCCGGTCCACGAAGCCGTAGACGATCTTCGGGGCGTCCGCGCTGGTGGAGTCGAGGCCCATCGTGCCGAGCCGCGTCCAGGCGGGAGCGAGGGAGGTGAAGATCTTGCGGCCGTGGAAGGTGTACGAGCCGTCGTCGGCCGGGCGCGCCTCGGTGGTCGATCCGAACAGCACGAGGTCGTTGCCGGCCTCGCTGAGCCCGAACGCGAACACCTCGCCGGCGCCCGCCTCCCGCAGGACGAAGTCGAGGGAGTCGTCGCCGCGGTCGCGCAGGATCTTCGCGACGCCGGTCCAGACCAGGTGCATGTTGATCGCGAGGGCCGTCGCGGGGGCCGCGCCGGCCAGGCGCACCTGCAGGCGCGCCGTCTGCTCCAGGCCGAGCCCGAGCCCGCCGTACTCGACGGGCACCAGGGCGCGCAGGTAGCCGGCCTCCGCCAGCTCGGCGAGGTCCTCGTCGAAGAAGCGGTTCTCGGCGTCGTAGCCGGCGGCCCGGCCGCGGATGCGCTCGAGGAGGTCGTCGCTCAGAAGCTCGTGCTCGGTCACGTTCCACAGCCTAAGGGAGCGTGACCGCGCACGGAACGGCGGTGACAGGCGTCACTGCGCGGTGTAGCCGCCGTCCACCAGGTGGTAGCTGCCGGTGATGAAGCTGGCGGCGTCGGAGGCGAGGAAGGCGACCAGGGCGGCGACCTCCTCCGGCTCGCCGAGGCGGCCGAGCGCGTGCTTGCCCTCGAGGAACGCGAGGGCGTCGGCGTCGAGGTTCGAGGCCACGAGAGGGGTGCGGATGAAGCCGGGGCCGACGGCGACGACGCGCACCTTGTCGGCGGCGTACTCCAGCGCCGCGTTCTGGGTGAGACCGAGGAGCGCGTGCTTGGCGGTCACGTAGGCCGACGAGTTCGCGAAGCCGACGCTGCCCAGGATGGACGCCATGTTCACGATCGCGCCGCCACCGTTGGCGGCCATCGCCTTCAGCTGCGGCTGCATGCCGTAGAACACGGCGTTGAGGTTGACCTCGATGACCTTGCGCCAGCTGTCGAGCGAGTAGTCGCCGACGGGCTTCGCGTCGCCGCCGATGCCGGCGTTGTTGACCGCGATCTTCAGCGGAGCCAGCGCGTTCGCCGCGCGCACGGCCTCCTCGGCGAACGCCGGGTCGGTCACGTCGCCGGCCAGGGCGGCGGCCGTTCCGCCTGCCGCCTCGATCTCGGCGGCGACGGCCTTCGCGTGCTCCTCGTTCAGGTCGGCCACGAGGACGGATGCGCCGCTGGCCGCGAGGGTCAGGGCCACCGCGCGGCCAATGCCCGAGCCGCCTCCCGTCACGATCGCGGACCGGTCGGCGACGTCGTACTGAGCCATGGAATCTCCTTTCAGATATCCGACAACTGTCGGATAACTCCATTGTACGATCGAAAAGTGGATGCCCGCCAGGAGAAGACGCTCGCCCGCCTGACCGCGGCGATCCTGCGTCTCGCGACCGACGGACCCGTCGCCGACGTCTCCGTCTCGGCGCTCGCCGCGGCGGCCGGCGTGCACCGCTCGACCGTCTACACCTACGCGGCCTCTCCGGTCGAGCTGCTCCAGCGCGTGCTGCGCACCGAACTGGACGACCTGCGGGCCGCCTACCTCGTCGGGGTCGCGCCCGAGGATGCGGCGGCCGCCGTGTCCGGCGTCACGCGCGCGGTCCTCCAGCATGTGGACGCCCACGACGTCATCTACCGGCGCGGGCTCGGCGCCGAGAGCGGGAGCTCCAGCCTCCACGCCCTCCTGAGCGAGCACTTCGAGGGGTCCATCGAGCTGCTGCTCGACCAGCACAGCGTCGACGTGCCCGCCGCGGACGACCTCGAGCGCCGCACCATCGCGCGGTACCTCGCCGACGGGACGATCGGGGCCATCGACGTCTGGCTGGCGCGCCCGCGGCCGCGAGACGTGGAGGGCCTGCTCGAGCTGATCGCCCGCCTGACGCCGGCGTGGTGGCCCGACCGGGTGGGGCC
>JAEWDJ010000421.1 GCA_023390155.1 Actinomycetes bacterium
GGTGCGGGTCGCGCCCGACGACTCCCGGCTGCTGCGCCCCGACGGCACGCCGCATCCCGCCCGCTGGGCGATCGGGCCCTTCACGACCGCGCCGTTCGCCGGTGCGTTCTCGCGCCCGGGCACGGACGCGCTGGCGTTCCGCGAGAACGACCGCGTGGCGCGCTCGGTGCTCGACGCGCTGACCCGAGCGGCTACGCCGTCCAGCCCGAGAACCGGGACAGGAACTCCCGGGTCCGGGGCTGCCGCGGAGCCCCGAACAGCTGCGCCGGAGGCCCTTCCTCGGCGATGACGCCGTGATCGAGGAAAACGATCCGGTCGGCGACGTCGCGGGCGAACGCCATCTCGTGCGTCGCCATCACGATGGTGGTGCCGCCGGCCTTCAGCTGACGCACCAGCTCCAGCACCTCGCCGACCAGCTCCGGGTCGAGTGCGCTCGTCACCTCGTCCAGCAGCAGAAGCTCGGGATCGGTCGCGATCGCCCGCACGATGGCCGCGCGCTGCTGCTGGCCGCCCGAGAGCCGGTCGGGGAACTCCTTCGCCTTGTCGGCCAGGCCGATCCCGGCGAGCAGCTCGCGCGCCCGCTCCTCCGCCTCGCGCCGGGGGATGCGGTGGACCCGGCGGGAGGCGAGCGTCACGTTGTCGAGCACCGACAGGTGCGGGAACAGGTTGTAGTGCTGGAACACCACGCCGATGCGTCCGCGCACGGCGTCCGCGTCGACGCGCGGGTCGCTGATGTCCTCGTCGCCGAGCAGGATCTGCCCGTCGTCGATCCGTTCGAGGAGGTTGACGGTGCGCAGGAGGGTCGACTTGCCCGACCCGCTGGCGCCGATCAGCGCGACCACCTCGTGCCGGCCGACCTCGAGATCGATGCCGCGCAGCACCTCCACCTCGCCGAAGCTCTTGCGGATGCCCGCCAGGCGCAGGACCGGCGCGCTCACACGATGCTCCCGACCTGCTCGCGGCGCCGCACGCGGGCCGAGTACCAGTCCGTCAGGCGGATCATCGGCAGCGCCAGGACCACGAACAGCAGGCCCGCCAGCACGTAGGGCGTGAAGTTGTAGGTGGCGGCGGTCTCGATCTGCGCGGCGCGCACCGCATCCACGGCACCCAGGATGGAGATGAGGCCGACGTCCTTCTGCATGGCGACGAAGTCGTTCATCAGCGCCGGCGTCACCTTGCGGACGGCCTGCGGGAGGATCACCAGCCGCAGCGTCTGGTAGTGGCTGAGGCCGAGCCCGCGCGCCGCCAGGCGCTGCGACGGGTGCACGGCCTCGATGCCGGCCCGGAAGACCTCCGAGACGTAGGCGGAGTACACGAGCACCAGGGCGATCGTGCCCCAGAACTCCGGGGGCATGCGCGGGAAGACGCCGAGACCCGGGAGGCCGAAGCCCACGAGGTACAGCACGATGATGAGCGGCGTGCCGCGGAACAGGTCCGTGTAGCCGGCCGCGAGCGCGCGCAGGGGGAAGAAGACCGGTCCGCGCAGCGTGCGGACGGCCGCCACCACGATGCTGACGATCAGCACGCCGATCGCCGCGACGACGAGCACGCGGATGTTGAGCAGCAGCCCCTGGAAGACCCGCGGCCATGCCTCGACGGCGACGGCCGGGTCGAAGAAGGTCTGCTGCACCCGGGCCCAGCCGGGGGTGTTGATGACGAACAGCCACGCCAGCACGGCGACGACGGCCGTGCTGGCGAGGCTGATCAGGACCGAGCGCGTCGTCTGCCGGCGCCGGTAGAGCCGGCGGTCGAGCTCGACGGCGCTCGGTGCGGCGACGCTCGTCGCGGCGCCGGTGGTGGTGGGTTCGGGCGTCACTTCAGGACGGGCGCGTCGCCGTCCGCGGCGAGCCACTTCTCGGCGAGGGCGTCGAGCGTGCCGTCCTCGCGGAGGGCGTCGACGGCAGCGGTGACCTTCGCGGTCAGCGGGCTGTCCTTGGCGAGCACCAGCCCGAAGCGGTCGCCCTCCTGGCCCTCGGCCTTCGGCAGCTGGCCCACGATCTTCCCGCCGGTCAGCTCGGCGTCGCGCAGGTAGAACGCGGTCGGCAGGTCGACGACGATCGCGTCCACCTGCTTGTTCTCCAGCGCGAGCTTCGCGTCGTCGTTGGAGTTGAACGCCTGCACGCCGGCGGAGGGCGCGATCTGCTTCTCGGCCGCCGCGAAGCTCGTGGTGCCGGTCTGCGCGCCGATCGTGAGGGACTTTAGGTCGGCGAGCGAGGCGGCCTTCGCCGCGGGCGACCCGTCGATGGTCACGACGGCCTGCGTCGTCTCGTAGTACGGCGAGGAGAAGTCCACCGCCTTCTTGCGCTCGTCGGTGATCGAGAACTGCTGCAGGTTGAAGTCGAACGTCTTCGGGCCGGGCGCGATCGCCTGGTCGAAGGTGGTGCGCACCCAGGTGACGTCGGACTTCGCGAAGCCGAGCTTGTCGGCGACCGCGTACGCCACGGCGGCCTCGAACCCCTTGCCCGACTCCGGCTTGTCGTCCTGCACCCACGGGGCGTAGGCCGGCTCGGCGGTCCCGATGGTCAGCTTCCCGGCGGTCAGGTAGCCCGCGTCGGCGGAGCCGCTCGAGGCGGCTCCCGAGCCGGACCCGGCCGAGCAGCCGGTCAGGGCGAGCGCGGTCGCGGCGAGCGCGGCGACGGCGACGAGGAGGCGCGAACGGGACATGGGATCCTCCGATGCGGTGGGGCGGCAGGGTCGGGTGGTGAGGGATGACCAGCCTCCCGCACCCGCGTCGGCCGGGCAACTTTCGGTCGTCGTGTTACGCGGCTGCTCGGAAGCGTCACGGCTCCAGGCGCGCCAGCCACGCGGTCAGGATGCGCTCCAGCGCGGCCGCGTCAGCGGGCGCCAGCTCCGCGACGAGGCGGGCCTCGTTCGCCATGTGGTCGGCGAAGGCGGCGTCGATCACGCCGCGCCCCGCGGGCGTCAGCGCGACCACCCGGCCGCGCCCGTCGCCCTCGGCTGCCCGCCGGGCCACCAGTCCGGCCCGCTCCAGCCGGTCGAGTCGCTTGGTCATGCCGCCGGTGGTGATCATGGTGTGCTCCGCGAGCTCGCCCGGGGTGCGCTCGTAGGGCGCTCCCGCGCGGCGGAGGGTCGCCAGCACGTCGAAGTCGCCCTCCCCGAGCCCGTGCTCGGCGTAGACGGCGGTCAGCTCGTCGGTCAGCCGGGCCGCTACGCGGTGCAGCCGGCCGATGACGCCCTGCGGCGCGACGTCGAGGTCGGGACGCTCGCGGCGCCATTCCTCCTGGATGCGGGCGACGTGGTCGAGATGCTCCATCCCTCCACATTACCTTCCGAGGAAGCTAAACTAGCTTCCATGGAAGCTAAATGGGGCTGGATCGCCCTCACCGCCGTCGCCCCGATCGCCTGGGGCTCGACCTACGTCGTCACCCGCGCGGTGCTCCCGGGCGAACCGCTCTGGGGCGCGGTGCTGCGCGCGCTGCCGGCCGGCCTCCTGCTCCTGCTCGTCAAGCGGCGGCTGCCGCGCGGCGCGTGGTGGTGGCGTTCGGCGCTGCTCGGCGTGCTCACCTCGGGCGGGTTCTTCGCCCTGGTCTACGCGGTCGCGCGCCTCCTGCCGTCGGGAGTGGCGTCGACCGTGATGGCGGCCTCGCCGCTCGCGATGATGGGACTCGCCTGGATCGTGCTGGGCCAGCGGCCGCGGCTGCTCGCGCTGGCGGGTGGCGTGGCCGGCGCGGTCGGCGTGGCGGTGATGCTGCTCGGGGCCGCGGAGGGCGTCGATCCGCTGGGCGTGGTCGCGGCGATCGCGGCGATGCTGCTGTCGTCGGTGGGCTACGTGCTGGCGACGCGGTGGGAGGGGGAGGTTGACGTCTTCTCCGCGACCTCCTGGCAGCTGATCGCCGGCGGCCTCCTGATGCTGCCGCTCGCCCTCGTGTTCGAGGGGGCGCCGCCCGCGCTCGACGGGCCCGCCGTGGCCGGGTTCGCCTACGTCACGGTGATCGCGACCGCCGTCGCCTTCCTCGCCTGGTTCACCGGCCTGCGCCACCTCGGGCCCGCGACCGTCGGGCTCGTCGGGCTGCTCAATCCGGTGACCGGCGTGCTGCTGGGCGCGCTCGTGGCGGGGGAGACGCTCACCGGGCGACAGCTGCTCGGGCTCGCGATCGTGCTCGCCGGGATCGGCGTCGGTCAGTCGGCCAAGGCCTCCAGGAAGCCGCGGGTCGGCGCGAAGAACGTGACGCCGGTGGCCGCCGTCGAGAAGTCCAGGATGCGGTCGTAGCTGCCGACCGGGTCGCCGACGAACATGCGCTCCAGCATCCGCTCGATCACCCACAGCGCACGCGAGTAGCCGATGAAGTAGGTGCCGAACTCCGCCTGGCCCGGCCGCCCGAACGGCATGTTGTCGCGCAGGATGTCGTGCTCGACGCCGTCCTCGCCCGTGATGGTCGCGAGCGTCTTGTGCGCCTTGCGGCCGTCCTCCACGTCGTCGAGCTCGATGTTCTCGACCTTGGTGCGGCCGATCACGGCCTCCTGGTCGGCGACGCTCAGCGCGTTCCAGGCGCCGAGGTCGTGCAGGTACTTCTGCACCACCACGTAGCTGCCGCCGGCGTGCTCCGGGTCCTCGTCGCCGACGATGGACGCCGCCGCCATGTCACCGCCGGTCGGGTTGGCCGTGCCGTCCACGAAGCCGAGCAGGTCCCGGGAGTCGAAGTAGCGGAATCCGGTCACCTCGTCGACCACGGTCACCGCGTCGCCCAGGGCGTTCAGCAGCAGGCGCTCGAACTCGAAGGTGAAGTCGCCGCGCTCGGCGCGGATGTGGAAGAGGAGGTCGCCCGGCGTCGAGACCGCGGTGTGCACCGGCCCCCGGATCTCGCGGAAGGGGTGCAGCTCGCGCGGCGGAGTCGCGTCGGTCAGCCGCGGCCAGAGGTCGGCGCCGATGGCCACGTTGCACGAGAGGTGGGCGTTGAGGTCGCGGAAGCCGACGGTCTTGACGAGCCCGGAGAGATCGCCGAGCACGTCCTTCACGGTGGCGGCGGCCTCGGGCGTCCCGGCGACCGTGACGACCAGGAAGACCGCCGCGCGCGAGAGCGGCGCGTCCACGCTCTGCGGCTCGATCGGGACGCGCTGCCAGGGGTGGTCTCCGGTCGTGTTCGCCATGGGGACAACTCTGCCGCATACGCCCGCCGAGGGGATACCGCGATTTGGCATCCGCCCCGTGATCGCTGATACGGTCGAAAGCGCCCCGGTGTGCTCCGACAGCACGGAACGGGGCCGTGAACCCAGCCCGCGACCCGGGCGCGCGGCCGTCACCAGCGGCCCGCCCGGAGCGTACGGTCGGCTGGGCGTGGGCGCACCCCGATGGTCGCGCCGGCGGTGGCGATTCGCGTGGAGGGTCCGCGCTCGAGTCGCCCGGATGCCGCAGCACGCCCACCACCCGGGCGCAACCACCGGCCGACATCGCGCCTGTGCGATGCGTGCCTGCGGAGAGCAAGTGAGCGAGTCTGTCGCCGTCGAGGCGAGGAACATCTACAAGGTATTCGGGCGCAAGCCCCAGGAGGCGGTCCGCCGCCTCCGTGACGGCGCCACCCGTCAGGAGGTCGCCGGTCTCGGCACCGCCGCGGTCATCGACGCCGGGCTGACGGTCCAGCGCGGCGAGATCTTCGTCGTCATGGGCCTGTCGGGCTCGGGCAAGTCGACCCTCATCCGGCTGCTGAACGGTCTGCTCGAGCCGACCGTCGGCCAGGTCGACGTCATGGGCACCACCATCACGGGGCTCACCGGCAAGCGGCTGCGGGAGGTGCGGCAGCGCCACATCTCGATGGTCTTCCAGCACTTCGCGCTGCTGCCGCACCGCACGGTGCTCGACAACATCGCCTACGGGCTCGAGGTGAAGGGCGCGCCGAGCGCCGAGCGTCGGGCCCGCGCCGCCGAGGTCCTCGAGCTCGTCGGCCTCGCCGGCTGGGGCGACAAGCTCCCGAGCGAGCTCTCGGGCGGCATGCAGCAGCGCGTGGGGCTCGGTCGCGCCCTCGCGGCCGCCACCGACGTGCTCCTGATGGACGAGGCCTTCTCGGCCCTCGACCCCCTGATCCGGCGCGAGATGCAGGAGCAGCTGCTCGAGCTGCAGAGCACGCTCGGCAAGACGATCGTGTTCATCACCCACGACCTGAACGAGGCCATGTTCCTCGGCGACCGCATCGCCGTCATGCGCGACGGCCGCATCGTGCAGACCGGCACGCCGGAGGAGATCCTCACCGACCCCGCGAACGACTACGTCGCGAGCTTCGTGCAGGACGTGGACCGCGCCCGCGTGCTCACCGCCGCCAGCGTGATGGAGCCGGCGCGCGCCCTCGTCACGGTGGCAGGCGGGCCGCGCGGCGCGATGCGCACGATGCGCGACCTCCAGACCTCGGCCGCGTTCGTCGTCGGTCAGGGCCGCCGCCTCCTCGGCGCCGTGCGCGACCGGGACGTGATGCGTCAGGTGCGCGAGGGTCGCAGCGACCTGCGCGAGGTCATCCGGGAGGACATCGCCTCCGTCTCGCGCGATGAGGTGCTGAGCGAGCTGGTGGAGCCGTCCGTCGGCAGCGCCCTGCCTCTCGCCGTGGTCGACGACAAGGAGCGCCTCCTCGGCGTCATCCCGCGCGTCACCCTGCTCGCCGCGCTCGGCAACGTCACGAGCGACACCACCGAGATCCCCGTGATCGTCGAGCCGCCGGCGACCGTCCCGGTCGACGCGATGACGCTCGCGCTGAAGGAGACCGCCGGCGCCGAACCGGCCGCCCGCGGTGAGGAGGTGCCCGCGTGAACGGCTTCCGTCTTCCGCTCGGCGAGTGGGCCTCCCACGCCGTCGACTTCGTCACCACCACGCTCGGCGGCTTCTTCGACGTCGTCCGGGTGATCTTCACCGGCCTGTACGACGGCATGGACTGGCTCCTGCAGACCCCGCCGTCCTGGGGCATCATCCTCATCTTCGCCGTGCTCGCCGTGTGGCTGCGCGGCTGGGTATTCGGCGTGGGAACCGTGATCGGGCTCCTCGTGATCGTGAGCGTCGACCAGTGGGCGAACGCGATGGACACGCTCGCGCTCGTGCTGGTGTCCGCCGCGATCGCCATCGCCATCAGCGTGCCGCTCGGCATCCTGGCCGCACGCTCGAAGACCGCGTCGGCGATCATCCGGCCGGTGCTCGACTTCATGCAGACCATGCCGGCGTTCGTGTACCTGATCCCGGCGCTCATCCTGTTCCGCGTCGGCGTCGTGCCGGGCATGGTCGCGACCATCGTGTTCGCGATGGCGCCGGGCGTGCGCCTCACCGAGCTCGGCATCCGCGGTGTCGACCGCGAGCTGGTGGAGGCCGGGCGCGCGTTCGGCTCGCCGCCGCGCCGCATCCTGCGTCAGATCCAGCTGCCGCTCGCCATGCCGTCGATCCTCGCCGGCGTCAACCAGGTCATCATGCTCTCGCTCTCGATGGTCGTCATCGCGGGCATGGTCGGCGCGGGCGGTCTCGGCCGCGACATCGTGCAGGCGCTCAGCCGGGTGGATGTGGGCCTCGGCTTCGAGGCCGGCGTCTCCGTCGTGATCCTCGCGATCATCCTCGACCGTCTGACCGCGTCCGTCGGCCGGGCCCGGCTGCGCATGCCGAAGCGCGCGCTCGCCGTGCTGGGCGCCGCCGTGCTCGTCGCCGTCGGCGGCACCGCCGTGACGGCCGCCTCCAGCGCGACCG
>JAEWDJ010000506.1 GCA_023390155.1 Actinomycetes bacterium
GCTCAGGCTCCGGCGGCGCCCTCGGCGGTCGCCGACTTCTCGTCGGTGATCACGAGCCCGGAGGCGCGGCCGGCCGCGACGATCATCGACTCGATCCAGTCGCGGTTGATGCTGATGGCGCGCGAACCGCTGTAGTAGATGTGGATGGGCACGCCGTTGTCGACCCAGATCGCGTGGCGACCGCTGCCGCGCTCCACCGGGAGGGGCCAGGAGAGGAAGAAGTTCTCCCCTCGGCGGAGCTTCGTGCTGATCACGATCTGGAGGTGCGTCAGCACGCGGTCGTCGATCTCGAAGTTCTCACCGTTGTACGCGAGGGTTCCCACAGTCAAGCCTTTCATGGACGCCGGGACGGGTGAGGCGTCACCACGCATGGTACCTCGACCCCGCTGACGCGCCAGGGGCGGCGGGGTACAGTCGGTAACGACCATCCCCCATCCCGCTTCGGAGGTATCCCCGACCATGATCGTCAACCGGCTCACCGTGGACGGAAAAGACTACTTCCTGCCCGAGCCCGTGACCGAGCTGCGCACGAAGATCCTGGAGGCGGTGAAGGCCGGCGGCGGGTATGTCAACATCCCGCCGCTGCGGTCGGGCCCGGGCGTCGACATCCTGTTCTCCCCGGGGATGCCCGTGACCTGGACGCAGATCGACGTGGGCGGCGACGGCGGCGCGTCCGTCGAGGACTCGCTGATCGGCGGCGCGTCGGACCTCGACAGCCTCTGAGCCCGAAGCACCGCTGACCCGCTGCGGCGGCCGCCGGGCCTTATGCCCGCGCGGCCTCCCGCAGCCACTCGCCGAAGCGGCGCTCGTCCGCGGGCCGGGCGATGAGGTAGCCCTGGGCGCGGTCGCAGCCGGCGCCGCGCAGGCGGTCGAGCTGCTCCCGCGTCTCCACGCCCTCGCCGACCGTGCGCATGCCGCGCTCGCGGGCGAAGTCGATGACGGTCGCGATGGAGGCATCGCCCTTCTGCGGGGCGACCAGGCGCCGGTCCAGCTTCAGCTCGGACGCGCGGAGGTCGACGACCCTGCTCTGCGACGAGTGACCGGCGCCGAAGTCGTCGATCGAGACGACCACGCCGATCTCGCGCAGGCGGTCGAGCCGCTCCGCGACCCGGCCCGGATCGGCGATCACCGTCTCCTCGGTGACCTCGAGCGTGAGCCGGTGCGGATCGATGCCCGACGCGTCGAGCTCGGCGCGCACGCTGTCGTAGAAGCCGTCCGTGGCGAGCTGCGAGGGGGCGACGTTGACCGCGACGTCGAGCCGCCGTCCGGCCTGCTGCCACGTCGCCGCCGCCACGCACCCCGCGTGCAGCATCTGCCGCCCGAGCTCGTGGATGGCCTGCGTGCTCTCCGCGATCGGGATGAAGACGTCGGGCGCGACGAAGCCGAACTCGGGGTGCTTCCAGCGGCTGAGCAGCTCGGCGGCGACGACCTCGCCGGTGGTCACGGAGATCTGCGGCTGGAAGTAGGGGACGATCTCGTGGTCGCGAACCGCGGCAGGCAGATCGGCCGTGAGGCGCTCGATCGTGCGTGCATCGGTGGCAGTCATGAATTCGATCGTCGCGGATCGTGATTCCCCCGTCAACGGGGGTTGCAAAGTTCCCAGGGAGGTGTATAGCGGCCCGCCATGCTCACAGCCACTCGTCCAGGTGGCTCAGCAGGTCGGCCGGATCGTCGTAGACGCGCTCGGCGCCGGCCTCGAGCAGCTCCTCCGCGCCGCTGCCGCCCGAGCGCACCCCGATCGAGCGCACGCCCGCGCGCGCGGCTGCGCGCACATCCCACACGGAGTCGCCCACCATGACCGCGTCGGCCGCGGAGCCGTCGACGCGATCGAGCGCGACCTGGAGGATGCCGGGGTCGGGCTTGGCGTCGTCCACGTCGTCGGCCGAGGTCGTCGCGGTGACGGCGTCGCCCGCGTCCAGCGCATCGACGAGCAGCTCCAGCTCGTCGTCCGGGGCGGAGGTCGCGAGCACCGTGCGCAGGCCGCGCTCGTGGAGGGCGCGCAGCAGATCGGCCGCGCCCTCGAACGCCTGGAGGCGGTCGGCGAGCCCGCGGTAGTTGCGGGAGTGCGCCTCCTTCGCGCGCGCCACCCAGTCGTCGTCCCGCTCGCCGACCAGCGCGCGCAGCAGGCGCGCCGCGTCCTGACCGATCGCCCGGTGGATGCGCCAGGCGTCGACATGCACGCCCGACGCGTCGAAGGCGCGCTGCCAGGCGTCGACGTGGAGGTAGTTGGAGTCGACGAGCGTTCCGTCGACGTCGAAGAGGATCGTGGAGGCGGTCATGCCTCCTGCCTACCCGCGCCGGGCGGCGATTCCCACCCCTTGCCCGCGCGGGCCCGCGCGCGGAGACTGCGCCGCATGACCGAACAGCCCTTCTCCCCCCGCACCGCCATCGTCACCGGCTCCGACTCCGGCATCGGGCGCGCGACCGCCGTCGCCCTCGCCGAGGCGGGCCTCGACATCGGCATCACCTGGCACTCCGACGAGGAAGGGGCGGAGGAGACCGCCCGGCTCGTCCGGGAGCGCGGCCGGCGGGCGGTCGTCCGACAGCTCGACACCACCGACGCTCCCGCCTGCGGCGACGTCGTCGACGGGCTCGCCGACGCCCTCGGCGGCTGCGACGTGTTCGTCAACAACGCCGGCGTCAACGGCGGCACGGCCTTCTTCGAGACGGACTGGGAGACCTGGCGCACGACGATCGCCGCGGACCTCGACGGCCCCTTCGTCTGCATCCAGCGCATGGCCCGCCGCATGGTCGACGCCGGCCGCGGCGGCCGCATCATCGGCGTGACCAGCGTGCACGAGCACCAGCCGCGGGTCGGCTCCGCCGCCTACGACGCGGCCAAGCACGGCCTCGGCGGGCTGCTGAAGACGCTCGCCCTCGAGCTCGGCGAGCACGGCATCACGTGCAACGCGGTCGCCCCCGGCGAGATATCGACGCCCATGAACGACGCCGAGGACGAGGATCCGCACGACGTCCACCGACCGGGCATCCCGCTCGGCCGCCCCGGCGACGCCCGCGAGGTCGCCGCCGTGATCGCCTTCCTCGCGTCGCCCGCGGCGGCCTACGTGACCGGCGCCTCCTGGGTCGTCGACGGCGGGATGCTGCAGATGGGCCCGCAGGCCGGCTCGCACCTGACCGGCGACGAATGGCGGCGGCTCTGAGATCGGCCGCCCGACCCCCTTGACAGACCTGTCCGCTCCCGTACGTTGGTTAGTGCACTAACCGGATGGCAGGCCGGACCGGACGAGCCGGGCGGCAGTACTGCATTCCCGGTTAGGGTGGCGACCCGGGGACGGGGGTCTGACCGGGTCGCCGCCCCGCTTCTTCCCCGCGAGGGGGATGGCGGGCGTGCGCCCACGGCCGCCGGATCGCGTGGCGACCGGTCAGCGGCCCGAGGCCGGCCCGTTCGGTCGCACCACGTTGGCCGCCTCCTCCAGCGCCGGGAGCGCCGTGCGCAGCGCATCCACCTGGGCGGGATCGAGCGTGTCGAGGATGCGCGTGACGGCGCGGGCCCGGTCGGAGCGCGCCTCCAGCAGCAGGTCGACGCCGGCGTCGGTGGCCGACACGAAGAACGACCGGCCGTCGTCCGGGTCGGGGGCGCGCTCGACGAGGCCGCGCGTCTCCAGCTCCCCGACCAGGCGGGTCACTGTGGGGGCCGCGACGTGCTCGATGCCCGCGACCTCGCTCGGCCGGAGGGGGCCGTTGCGGACGATCGTGGAGAGCGCCGAGAGCTGGCCGTGGCTGAGCCCTCCGGTCGCGGAGCGGATGCGCCGGTTCAGGCGGCCGACGGCGAGCGCGAGCCGGCCGGCCACGTCGTCGCGGTCGGGTTCGTTCGTGTCGTCACGCTCGGGCTGCACCCACGTCCTCGCCTTCGTCGCTGGTGGACCGCTCGGCCGCGGTCCCCTCCCCATGAACATACTTGGCTCCGCCCGCGAACGAGGCGACGGCGCCGATGATGCTCATGATCGCCGCGGCGAGGAACACGATGACGAGCCCGTCGTGGAACGGTCCCGAGATCAGCTGGGGGAAGAACTCCTTGCCGGTCAGTGTCGCGGCGTCCACCTTCGGGCTGGCGAGCAGCCCGGTCGGCTCGAGGAGGCTCTGGATCGGGTTGTAGCCGAGGAAGGCGGCGAACAGGCTGCCGACCGGCGGGGTGTTCCCGATCTGGCTCGCGACGGTCTGCGGCACGCCGTGGCTCGTGAGGCCCTGGGTGAGCGCGGTCGGCAGCGCGACCGAGAGACCCGCGATCATCAGCGAGAAGAAGATGCCGATGGAGAGCGAGCTGCCGGCGTTGAGGGCCACGCCCGCCATCCCGGAGGCCGCGCCGCGCTCGTTCGGCGGCACGCTGTTCATGATCGCGGTGCGGTTCGGCGACGAGAACAGGCCCGACCCGATGCCGTTCAGGCCGGTGAGCAGGGCGAACTGCCAATACTCGAAGTCCACGGGGATGAGCAGCAGGCCGATGAACGTGACGGCCACCAGCACGAGCCCGACCGTCGCGAACGCCCGCGACCCGAACCGGTCGGACAGGGCGCCCGAGATCGGTCCCGCGATCAGGAAGCCGATGGTGATCGGCAGCATGTAGATGCCCGCCCAGAGCGGGGTCGACTCGTAGCTGTAGCCGTGCAGCGGCAGCCAGATCCCCTGCAGCCAGATGATCAGCATGAACTGCAGGCCGCCTCGCCCGATCGCGGCCAGGAACCCGGCGAAGATCCCCGCCGAGAACGGCCGGATGCGGAACAGCCGCATGTCGAACATCGGCGCCGGCACCCTCAGCTCCACGAACACGAACGCGACCAGCAGCAGGATGCCGCCCACGATCGAGCCCAGCACCCACGGGTTGCCCCAGCCCTGGCTGCTGTCACCGTAGGGCTGGATGCCGTAGGTGATGCCGGTCAGGAGGGCGATGAGGCCGATCCCGAAGGTCAGGTTGCCGAGCCAGTCGATCCGCCCGGGATTCTTTTGGCCGACCTCGTGCAGCGACTTGAACGACCAGATGGTGCCGATCACGCCGAACGGCACCGACACGAAGAAGACCGCACGCCAGTCGATCTCGGCCAGCACGCCGCCCAGGATGAGGCCGATGAACGACCCCGCGATGGCCGCCACCTGGTTGAGGCCCAGCGCGAACCCCCGCTTGTTGGCCGGGAACGCGTCCGTCAGGATGGCCGTCGAGTTCGCGAACAGCATCGCGCCTCCCACGCCCTGCACGAACCGCCATGCGATCAGCCACATCGCCGCCGGCCCGCCCGTGAACGGGTCGAGGCACAGCGCGATCGCCGCGACCGTGAAGATCACGAACCCGAGGTTGTAGATGCGCACCCGGCCGTACTGGTCGCCCATCCGGCCGAACATCACGACGAGTACGGCGGTGACGAGCATGTAGCCCATCAGCATCCAGAGCAGGTACGAGACGTTGCCCGGCTCGAGCGGGTTGAGCTTGATGCCCGTGAAGATCGCGGGCAGCGAGATGATGACGATCGACGAGTTGATCGTCGCCATGAGCATCCCGAGCGTCGTGTTCGAGAGCGCCACCCAGCGGTAGTGCGGGTGGTCTTTGGTGAAGATGCCGGAGCGGGCCACGAGAGGTTCCTGATCTGCGAGCGTGCGGGGACGTGGAGGTAGTTGCTTTATATGCAGCAACTATATATCCGCGCGGCGCGCTAGGAACCGGGTGGGGTCAGACGGCCAGTTCGCGAGCTAGTCGGGCACTTCCCGCGTTAGATGCGCGATTGACAGCGGCGGTTAGGAATTCCCGTCGCAGTTGGGAAGTCGCTACGGGAGCCGAGTCAATTACGCCGTAAGGGACAACTCAGTTGCACCTACAACTCCTTGATGCGCTGTTGCACGGCTTTCGCCTCAGGGGAGGGAAAACGGTCAGCGGCGTCGCGCGATATTTTGGAGACATGCTCGGCGAGCGTCGTGCCAGCGCGACGCTCCTCGTAGGCCCACAAGCTCATCGCAATGGCAGCGACCTGGCGCTCGCCACTTTCGGCCATTTCCTGGACTGCGGCGTCGTAGAGCCGTCGTCCCTGGTCTACGTCGCCCAGACGGAAGTAGATGAGCCCGAGGGTTGCCTGCGATACCTCCGCGTCGAGACCGTCAGTCTCAGACCGATCCGGGACAAGTCTGAGCGCGTCTACAGCCCTACCCATATTCGCTAGCGCAAAGGCGGCGTTGTTTCGCAAATTAGGTTCATTCGGATTCGCGCGGAGCCCACTCTGGGCAAGGTCGAGCGCAGTTTCGTAGAGGCCGGCACCCACGGACGCTGCATAGGATCCGAATAACGCTGGTCCCACCGCGAATGGCTGATCCTGCGCCCAAACTTCCGCCTCGCGGGTTGCGTCCATCCAGTTTCCTTCGCGAGAGTACATGATCGCACGAGCCTCGTGGCCGCCCGCGATGCTCAACAGCTCCGGGCGAAGCCCTACGTCAGCCTTTTCGGAAAGATTGCTGGCTTGTGCCACGGTGTTCTCGTTCGGGTCCCGCAACGCTTGTTCAAACAGGCGCTTCGCCGACCGCGAATGCCCCGCACCGAGTTCGAGGGTGCCAAGTTCGCTGGCAAGTTCACTCAGATCGAATGGTCGGAAATTGTCCGAGATGAGCAACTCTCGAGCGCTACGGGTCGCGAGGGCCCCGTCCGCTAAGTGCGAGGCCGACAGCAGGGCAGCCGCGAGCCAAGGGTCGGCGTCGCTTCGTGGCGTCGCGGCCAATGCACTGTGTGCACGCTCGGGGTCGTCAAGGTGAATAAAGAGGCGCGCAGATGCGCGGAGGACGAATCGATTGTCTGGCTGAAGCTGGAGGGCAGCTTCTGCCGCTTTTCGCGCCTTCCGCGTGTTGCCAAGCGTTGAATGAGCCAGGGCGAGGTCGATCCATCGAACGGCGTTGAGCGGCTCCGTCAATAGGAGGCGCCGAAAGAGCCTAACCCGCCGGCGCGCAACGGACTCCAATGAGGCGCTATCGGCAGGATTGCTCGAAAGGAGCTGCGACCCTATCCTCGTTCCAAAGGCGACATGCTCAGCCTGCTCTCGTAGGACGCCCGGAACGCTGGTGAAACCGAGGATATAGGTAGCAATCTCCTTCGCCTCGGCGTCGGTCATCGCATTGGCGCTAATCAGCGCCCCAAGGAGATCTGCTGCGGTGAATAAGTTGGGATCGGACCGGAAGTCCAATCGCAGCAGATCCAATTCGCCGGCCACATCAGCTACTTCAGCCGGATTGGTCGAACTCAATTCTCCGCTCTGTACGGTGAGCTCGAACGTCCTCCATCTAGGAACAACCTGGCGGTCGTCTTCCAGTCCCCGCTTTGTCGTCATCGCGTGTTCGCCGCACTCACGATCGCCCGCTTGGCCATCAGGTCCAAATCCGTAAGAATCCGGCTGAGCGCGTTGCCGGACGACATCTTGCCCTTAGAGCGAGGATGTCCCCTGCGTTCCGCCTCCGGGTCACACAATGAATGGATTAGAGCGACGACTCCAGCGGGCATAACTTCCTCTGGCACTGCACGGAGTCGCTCGATCACTCGACCGTAAGCGTTACGGACATACGGAAGCACGGACGTGTAGTCATCGCCATATTGTGCCCAGTGATGCTCGGGCGCCAGCTCTTCAGATAAGAGCGAATTGATCGTAGCGCCAGCGAATATGAAGGATCCGACGTTTCCCAGTTGGTACAAGTCGGAGGCATATCGGCGCATCGCGATGTCCGGGTGTACGTGACCATACAGTTGCTCGGGCGGAGCATACGATCTGTCCCCCGGTGCGACGAATTCATCGTGCATTGATGGGTGTCCAGTTCGATATGCGCGTCCGAGGTCCCCCACCTTCCCGTACCGCCGAGGCAGAGACGCATCGGAAAACACGAGCAAGTTAGACGGCTTCACATCCTGGTGGGCTACGCCCTGACCATGTAGTTGGCGAAGGCCAGCGGTAAGGCTATGAAGCACTTCCAGTTTGAAAACGAGGTTCACGGTTTCCTCGCGACTGAGAGCAATGCGAACGTCGCTCTCGGCCATCTCGAAAATGATGTAGTAGACCCCGCCGATCGGGTACTCCGGAAGCTCGAACTGACCATGATCCACTGCAACTACGATGCGGGAGAGTCGTTGCTCCGCACACATCAGGAGGAGATCGCGCTCAGCGACGTACTCGTTGATGAGATTCTGCATTCGATCGATATTGCCCAAGCCACTCACTAGGTCAATGACCTTCATAAAGCCACGCTCACCGTTCCTGGTGACCGGATACGACACGCTGAACACGCCGCCAGTTGCACCGGGCTGGCGCTCGTTCCGGGGCCCCACGACCCAGCCGCTCGCAAGCGTCTGTCCCTCTAGATTTTGCGCTGCACTAAACTGGCTCAGCGTGTCGATGTCCATGCGATCCCTCCCGAGACGACTCTAGAGGCGAATCCCCGCTTCATTCACCCCGCAAGTGAGGGAGCGCGCGAGACATCGCGGGAAGTTGATTTCCACTCCACTCCGAACGGCATGCGGGACGCTCCACCGTGCTCGACGTCCCTTGGCGTCAACTCATTGATGAGTCTCGGGCAGCTCGCCAGCTGTCACAAACTACGACGGCACGAACCGCCGCTCCCCCTCCGCCTCGACCACACGGCCGAAGCCCATTCCAGGGAAGTGCGCGGCGACGACGACGTCCCCGCGGGCCGCGGCCTCGTCGGCGAGCGCGTTGCGCACCGCGGACGCGGCGAGGGGATCGGCGTCCCACACCACGGTCCAGTCCCGCTCCGCGAGCTGGACGACCGCGTGCGCGGCGTCGCCGAGCAGGATCGCCCGCTCGGCGCCCGAGGCGACGGTGACGACGACCGTTCCGGGGGTGTGGCCCGGCATCCAGCGCACGTCGACGCCCGGGGCGAGGGTCAGATCGGCGTCGAAGAGCTCGAAGCGGTCGGCGACAGGGAGGAGGGCGCGCCGGGTGCGGTCGTCATCGTCGCCCCCGTCGACGAATCGCTCCCAGTCCGCGCGGTGGGCGCGATACGTCGCCCGGGGGAAGGTGGCCTCGCCGTCGAGGGAGGCCCAGCCCACGTGGTCGAAATGCAGGTGGGTGAAGAGCACGTCGGTCACGTCGCCCGGCTCGACGCCGAGCGCGTGCAACGAGGCGAGGAGGCCGCCGCCCGCGTAGCCGCCCTCGTCGATCGGGCCGACGCCGGCGTCGACCAGGATCGTGCGGTCGCCGCCGCGCACCAGGAACCCGCCGACGGGGAACGTCCACCTCCCGTCGCGCCCGAACTGCTCCGGGTGGCGGCGCCAGGCCTCCGGATCCGAGAAGCGCGAGATGATCTCGCCGGCCTGCTCCGTGCCCGTCCCGTCGTGGACGGCGTGGATCTCCCAGTCTCCGATGTTCACCCGGCCACTTTACCAACCGGGAAAAAGAGCCCCGGCGTCCGGGCCTCCGCCTCAGCTACCGCGCCCCGCGCCCCGCGCGCCGCCGTGGTGCCGCGGAGCGGGGCGGGATCGCGCGCATGTGATCCTGGACCTTCGCGAGCACCCGACCCAGCGCCTCCACGTCGCCCGCGTCGAGCGGAGCCAGGAAGAGCTCCCGCAGCACCGCGATATGCCCGGGGAACACAGCGGCGAGCACGTCCCGGCCGGCGTCGGTCAGGGTCACCTCGACCGCGCGCTCGTCCTCGACCGAGGCGGTGCGGGTGACGAGGCCCGCCTTCTCGAGGAGGCCCGCCTGGTAGGTGAGGCCGCTGCGGCTGTAGACGACGCCGTCGGCCAGGTCGGTCATCCGCTGCCGGCCGCCGGGGGCGTCGCCGAGCCGGGCGAGCAGCTGGAACTGCACATAGCTGAGGCCGCCTGCCTCCTTGAGCTGCTGCTCGACACCGTGGCGGAGGAGGCTGCTGACCTCGATCAGGGCGAAGTAGGCGCCCAGTTCGGCCGGGTCGAGGGGCGGGGTCGGGTCGCTCATGCGTTCAGTCTACTTGCTTTGAATTCGAAGCAGTGCTACCGTCGTGTCATTGCTTCGAATTCGAAGCACAAGAGCGGGTCGGTCGGTCGACCGAACGATGAAGGAGAACACGATGAAGGCAGTACGTTTCCACCAGCACGGCGGCCCGGAGACCCTGCGGGTCGACGAGGTCGAGCTGCGGGCGCCGGGCGCGGGCGAGGTGCGCCTGCGGGTCGCCGGAGCCGCGTTCAACCCGGCGGACGCGGGCATCCGCGCCGGCACCCTCCCCATCCCGGTGGCGCTCCCCCACATCCCCGGCTACGACGTGTCCGGGACGGTGGACGCCGTGGGCGAGGGCGTGACGGAGGTCGCGGCAGGGGACGCCGTCGTCGGGTTCCTCCCGATGACGGAGGACGGCGCCGCCGCCGAATAC
>JAEWDJ010000003.1 GCA_023390155.1 Actinomycetes bacterium
ATCCGGCGCGACCTGGGTGGCGGCGTAGCGTCCGGGATGCTCGTGCGCGAACGCGCGGAGGGCGACCGCCGCCTCGCGCACGGCCGCCTCGCCCGACCGGCCGATGGTCGCGGCGGCGAGCCTCCTGGTCAGCTCCTCCACGGCAGAGGTCGCCACCAGACGGCGCAGGTCGTCGAGCGAGGAGACGTGCTTGTAGAGGCTCGGGACGGCGACGCCCGCGCGCGACGCGACCGCGGCGAGGGTGAGCCGGTCGAACCCGGTGACGCCGCCCTCGTCGACCAGTTCGAGCGCGAGTGCGGCGACGGCCGGCCGGGTGAGGCCCGCCCTAGGCACCCGCGGCCGCCCATCCCGCGCTCCGCCGCTCGCCCAGGAAGGCGAGCGTCGCGGGCACGGTGACGTCGGGCCGCTGAGCGTGCGGGTAATGGGCCGCGTCGGCCACCCGCACGACCTGGGCGCCGAGCGACCCGATCCAGTCGGCCTCGGCCAGCGGGTCCCGATAGTCGGGGTCGAGCTCGCCGATGAAGGCGAGCATCGGCGCGTGCACCTCGGGCAGCCGGGGCTCCACCACGGAGTGCGTGAGCTGCCGGGTGAGGCGGCGGAAGTCGCGCAGCCTCCCGGGCTCAGCCAGCTTCGACCGGATCGCGGCGACGTGCTCGTCGAGCCAGGGGGCCGCGTGACCGCGGTTGAGCGGCGAGCGGTAGTAGCCGGCCCAGAAGCCGGGCCCCCACGGGCCGGCGAGCAGAACGGAGAGCAGCGCGCGCTGGGCGCCCGTCGCGAGGCGGCTGGCGGCCGGATCGCGCAGGAGGGGGCCGTAGAGCACCAGGCCGGCGACCGCGTCCGGCCGTTCGGCCGCGGCCCAGGCAGCGGCCGCCGCGCCCATGGAGTTGCCGAGGACGACGGCGGGCCCGCCGAGCTCGTCGATGAGGGCGAGGAGGTCGCCGCCGGTCGCGATGTCGCCGAACTCCCGGAACCCGGTGTCGGAGTCGCCGTGCCCGCGGAGGTCGGTGACCGCGACACGATAGCCGGCCTCCACGAGCGGCGCGATCAGCTCGCGGTAGCTCGAGCGGAGATCGCCCATCCCGGGGACGGCGACCACGAGCGGGCCGGAGCCCTCGACGGTGTAGCTGATGCGTCCCTCGGGGCGCTGCAGGTACCGGACCTGCGAGGCGATGGAAGTGTTCATAGCCGTAAAGCTATTACCATTAGCCACTGCGCGCAAGGGGTGAAAGGGGCCTCCGGCTTGCAGGGGGCTCAGGCGGCCGCGACCTCGCCGGGCAGTGGCACGGGGTACTCCTCGCCCGAATCGGCGGAGATGCTCACCTCACGCCACGCGGCGACCTCCTCGAGCTGGCGCTCGGAGTAGGCGGCCGCCATGGTCGCGGCGGTCCGCCCGAGGAGGAGGTGCGTCGGCTGCTCGTCGGCGTGGGCCACCCGCACGAGGATCTCGGCCGCGCGCACCGGATCGCCGGCCATGACGCTGTCCTTCCGGAGGATCCCCATCGCGCCGACCGTCGACTCGTACCCGGCGGGGATGTCGGCCACCGACATCGAGGAGCCGGCCCAGTCCGTCGCGAACCCGCTGGGCTCGACGACCAGGACGCGCACGCCGAAGGGCGCCGTCTCGGTCGCGAGCACCCGGCTGAAGCCGTCGACGGCGAACTTGGCGGCCTGATACGGGGCGATGCCCGCCGAGCCGCCGACCCGGCCACCGACGGAGGAGAACTGGACGATCAGGCCGCCGCCCTGCTCCCGGAGCAGCGGGATCGCCGCCGTCGAGACGGTGTAGACGCCCCAGAAGTTGGTCTCGAACTGGGCGCGGACGTCGCCTGGATCGCCCGTCTCGATCGGGGCCACGTTGGCGTAGCCGGCGTTGTTGACCAGCACGTCGATGCGGCCGAAGTGCTCGCGGGCCGCAGCGAGGGCGCTCCGGACCGCGGCGGGGTCGGTGACGTCGAGCGGGAGCGCGACGACCCGGTCGGGGCCGTGAGCGGCGACGAGGTCGGCGAGCTGCTCGGGAGTGCGCGCCGTGGCGGCGACGCGATCGCCCCGGCGGAGCGCCGCCTCGGCGAGGGCGCGGCCGAAGCCGCGCGACGAACCGGTGATGAACCAGGTGAACTCAGACATGATCGTTAGTAAAACACCGTTGCGTTAATAACGCAACTCGGTTGCACTAGGATGGGCGCATGACCGATGCCCCGTTCGAGCGCGCCCGCTCCGCCGACGCCAAGCTCGCCCGCGAGGAGGCCATCCTGCGGGCCGCCCGCGCGGAGGCCGAGCGCCGCGGGACACGGGAGGTCACGCTCACCGACATCGCCGAGGCGGTCGGGATGCACAAGTCGGGCCTGCTGCGCTACTTCGAGACGCGCGAGCAGATCTTCCTCCGCCTCACCGCGGAGGAGTGGAGGTCATGGGCGGGCTGGCTGCTGCCCCTGCTCTCCTCGTGGCGCAGCGCATCCCCTCTGCGGCTCGCGTCGGCGCTGAGCGACACGCTCGTCGCCCGGCCGTTGTTCTGCGACCTGCTCGCCCACACCCCGCTCAACCTGGAGCGGAACGTCTCGCTCGACGCCGTGCGCGCGTTCAAGCTCGACGTGCACGTGCACGTCGACGCCATCGCGGGCGAACTGCGACGCCTGCGCCCCGGGCTCACGGAGCTGCAGGCGATCGACGTCATCGCCACCGCGACGAGCATGGCGGGCGCGCAGTGGCAGATGGCGACGCCGGGCCGCGAGCTGGAGGCCCTCTACCGCAGCGACCCGCGCCTGAAGCACGCCATCGTGGAGGTGGGCCCGCGGTTGACGCGTGTCCTCACCGCGCTCCTGACGGGGATGGCGGCGGAGGACTGAGGGCTGCCTGCGGTTGCGCCTAGGGCGCCACCCGCCCCACCGACGCCATCGCGGCCTTCACGAGCGCGCCGCGGCCGCCCTCGAGCTCTTCGGCGACCGTCGGGGAGACGGCCTCCTCCGGCGTCATCCAGGTGAGCTCGAGCGCATCCTGGCGGGGCTCGCAGGTGCCGGTGACGGGCACGACGTAGGCGAGCGAGACGGCGTGCTGCCGCTCGTCGGTGAAAGCGGTGACGCCGGGCATGGGGAAGTACTCGGCGACCTGGAACGGGACCGGGCTCGCGGGCAGGAGCGGGAAGGCCATCGGGCCGAGGTCCTTCTCGAGGTGTCGGAACAGCGCCTCCCGCAGGGTCTCGCCGTACATGACGCGGCCGGAGACGAGGGTGCGCGTGATCTCGCCCACGGCGTTGGCCCGGAGCAGGATGCCGACGTGGGTGACCTGCCCGAGGCCGTCGACGCGGACCGGCACCGCCTCCACGTAGAGCAGGGGCAGCCGACGGCGGATCTGCTCCAGCTCGATGTCGCTCAGCCAGGCGGGGCCGGGCTGCGCGCCGTCGCCGGGCAGCGGGTCGGGAGTCGGATCGGGATCCGGGGTGCGCACGCTCATGGGTCGATATTACGGAACCCCCGCGCCGCCTCCGCCAGCGTCGACGGTGATCTGTGGATGGGCGACACGCGATCGGGGGCTGTGGAGCGATTGCTGGTGGGGGACAGAATGGTCGGTGTGCCGTTCCCCACACCCGACCTCCACATCGACAGCGACGCCGTGCTCTGGTCGGCCGGCGAGAAGGATCGGGAGGGGCGCCCGCTGCTCGTGCTGCTGCACGGCTACGGCTCGGACGAGGCGGATCTGTTCGGGATCGCCGCGTACCTGCCGCTCGAACCGGTGATCGCGTCCCTGCGCGCGCCGATCCCCGAGGGCCCCGGCTTCGCCTGGTTCTCGCGGTTCACCAACGTGCCGTCCGACCCGCTCGCGGGCAACGCGGACGCGGCCGCCCGGGCCGTGCTCGCCTGGCTGGACGAGCAGCCGGTGGCGCCGACGGGGCTCCTCGGCTTCTCGCAGGGCGGTGCGATGGCGCTGCAGCTGCTGCGCCTCGCGCCCGAGCGCTTCGACTACGCGGTGCAGCTCTCGGGCTTCGTCGTGCAGGGCGAGCAGGAGGGGGACGCGCGACTGGCCGACTCCCCCGTCCCGGTGTTCTGGGGGCGCGGGACGCTCGACGACACCATCCCCGCCTCCTCCATCGACCGCACCGCCGACTGGCTGCCGGCCCACTCCGCCCTCGACGCGCGGATCTACGAGGGCATGGGCCACGGCATCTCGCCGCTGGAGCTCGGGGACATCTCGACCTTCATCCGCACGCAGCTCACGCGCTGAGGCCGCCTAGCGCGTCGGGGCGGGGCTGCGCAACGGCCTGACAGTGTCGGTGGTCGGGGGCAGGATGGTGGGGATGGGCGACGTGCTCGAGCGGTTCTCCCCCGCGACCCGTGAGTGGTTCCGTGGGGCCTTCGCCGCGCCCACAGCCGCCCAGGAGGGCGCCTGGGACGCCATCTCGCACGGGCGCCACGCGCTGGTGATCGCCCCGACCGGGTCGGGCAAGACACTGGCGTCGTTCCTCTGGGCGATCGACCGGCTCGCGAGCCAGGAGCGCCCGCCGGACGCGCCGACGGGCACGCGCGTCCTGTACATCTCGCCGCTGAAGGCGCTGGGCGTCGACGTCGAGCGCAACCTGCGGGCTCCGCTCGTGGGGGTGACGCAGACGGCGAAGCGGCTGGGCGCCGAGCCGCCGCACGTGACGGTGGGCGTGCGTTCGGGGGACACGCCGTCGGCCGACCGCCGGGCGCTGGTCACGAACCCCCCGGACATCCTGATCACAACGCCGGAATCGCTGTTCCTCATGCTGACGTCGCAGGCGCGCGAGACCCTGACCACCGTCGAGACGGTCATCGTCGACGAGGTGCACGCGGTCGCCTCGACGAAGCGCGGCGCGCACCTCGCGCTCTCGCTCGAGCGCCTGGACGCCCTGCTGCCGAAGCCCGCGCAGCGCATCGGACTGTCGGCGACCGTGCGCCCCCCGGAGGAGGTCGCCCGGTTCCTCGGCGGCCGGGGTCCGGTGGAGGTCGTGGCGCCGCCGGCCGGCAAGCGGTTCGACCTGCGCGTCATCGTGCCGGTGGAGGACATGAGCGAGCTCGGCACCTCCACCTTCGCGAGCGACAACGACGACGGCTCCGCGCCGCAGGCCGGCTCCATCTGGCCGCACGTCGAGGAGGCGATCGTCGACCGCGTGGTCGAGCACCGCTCCTCCATCGTGTTCACCAACTCCCGTCGCCTCGCCGAGCGGCTCACCGCGCGGCTCAACGAGATCTACGAGGAGCGGGTGCTCGGCGGGGCCCTCGACGCGGACGCGCGCCGGCCTCCCGCCGAGCTGATGGGCGGCTCGGGCCAGACGCGCGGGTCGCAGGCGGTCGCGGACGACGCCGACGCGCTCGTGCTCGCCCGCGCCCACCACGGGTCGGTGAGCAAGGAGCAGCGGGCGCTCATCGAGGACGACCTCAAGACCGGGCGGCTGCGCTGCGTCGTGGCGACCTCCAGCCTGGAGCTCGGCATCGACATGGGCGCCGTCGACCTCGTCGTGCAGGTGGAGGCGCCGCCCTCGGTCGCGAGCGGGCTCCAGCGCGTCGGTCGCGCCGGCCACCAGGTCGGCGAGGTGTCGCGTGGCGTGGTGTTCCCGAAGCACCGGGCCGACCTCATCCACTCGGCGGTCGCCACCGAGCGGATGACCGCCGGTCTCATCGAGACGCTCCGCGTGCCCGCGAACCCGCTCGACATCCTCGCCCAGCAGACGGTGGCCGCGTGCGCGCTGGAGCCGATCGACGCCGACGACTGGTTCGACACGGTGCGGCGCAGCGCTCCCTTCGCGACCCTCCCGAGGAGCGCCTACGACGCCACCCTCGACCTCCTGGCCGGGCGCTACCCCTCCGACGAGTTCGCCGAGCTGCGGCCACGCGTCGTGTGGGACCGTGACACCGGCGAGATCACCGGCCGCCCGGGCGCGCAGCGGCTCGCCGTCACCAGCGGCGGCACCATCCCGGACCGCGGGCTCTTCGGCGTGTACATGGTCGGCGAGAAGGCCAGCCGCGTCGGCGAGCTCGACGAGGAGATGGTCTACGAGTCGCGGGTCGGCGACGTGTTCGCCCTCGGCTCGACCAGCTGGCGCATCCAGGAGATCACGCACGACCGCGTGCTCGTGACGCCGGCGTTCGGCGAGCCGGGGCGGCTGCCGTTCTGGAAGGGCGACGGCCTCGGCCGGCCGGTGGAGCTCGGTCGCGCGGTCGGCGCGTTCCAGCGCGAGCTGAGCACGGCCTCCCCCGCCGACGCGGAGCTGCGGTGCGTGGAGGCGGGGCTCGACGCGTGGGCCACGAACAACCTGTTGTCCTTCCTCGCCGAGCAGAAGGAGGCCACCGGGCATGTGCCGACCGACCGCACGCTGGTGGTCGAGCGGTTCCGCGACGAGCTGGGCGACTGGCGGGTGATCCTGCATTCCCCGTACGGCATGCAGGTGCACTCCCCGTGGGCGCTGGCGGTGCAGGCCCGGGTGCGCGAGCGCTACGGGATCGACGCCGGCGCCATGGCCGCGGACGACGGCATCATCGTGCGTATTCCCGACACGGAATCCCAGCCGCCCGGCGGCGAGCTGTTCGTCTTCGAACCGCAGGAGCTCGACGAGCTGGTGACGAGCGAGGTCGGCGGCTCGGCGCTGTTCGCCTCCCGGTTCCGCGAGTGCGCGGCGCGCGCGCTGCTGCTGCCGAAGTACAACCCCGGCAAGCGGTCGCCGCTGTGGCAGCAGCGGCAGAAGGCGTCGCAGCTGCTGGACGTCGCCCGCAAGTACCCGAGCTTCCCGATCATCCTCGAGACGATCCGCGAGTGCCTGCAAGACGTCTACGACCTCCCGGCGCTCGACGAGGTCGCCAAGCAGATCGAGCAGCGCCGCATCCGGATCGTCGAGGCCAGCACCGAGAGCGCGTCGCCGTTCGCGCGGTCGCTGCTGTTCGGCTACGTCGCCGCGTTCATGTACGAGGGCGACAGCCCGCTGGCCGAGCGACGCGCGGCGGCGCTCTCCCTCGACGCAGGCCTGCTGGCCGAGCTGCTCGGCCGCGCGGAGCTGCGCGAGCTGCTCGACCCGGCGGTCATCGAGCGCGTGGAGCTGCAGCTGCAGCGGCTCGATCCGGAGCGGCGCGTGCGCGGGATGGAGGGAGTGGCCGACCTGCTGCGCCTGCTCGGGCCGCTCAGCGTGGAGGAGGTCGCGGCGCGACTGCAGGGTGAGGAGACGGGTGCGGGGGACGGCACCGGATCCGAGCCCGGCGACGACCCGGCGACGACACTCGCCGCTCCCCCCGCCTCCCACGCCGCGGCCGCGGCACATCTCGCGGCGCTCGTCGAGGCCAAGCGCGCGCTGGCGGTGACGATCGCGGGCGTCGAGCGGTACGCGGCCATCGAGGATGCGAGCCGGCTGCGCGACGCGCTGGGCGTGCCGCTGCCGATCGGGGTGCCGGTCGCGTTCATCGAACCCGTCGACGATCCGCTCGGCGACCTGGTGAGCCGGTTCGCGCGCACGCACGGCCCGTTCGAGACGGCGGACGTCGCGAGCCGCTTCGGGCTCGGCGCGGCGATCGTCCACGACGCGCTGCGCCGCCTCGCGCACGACGGGCGGGTGGTCGAGGGCGAGTTCCGGCCCCACGCCCACGGCAGCGAATGGAGCGACGCGGAGGTGCTGCGGCGGCTGCGGCGCATGTCGCTGGCGGCGCTCCGGCACGAGGTCGAGCCGGTGGACACGGCGACGTTCGCGCGGTTCCTGCCCGACTGGCAGCACGTCGGCTCGACGCTGCGCGGAGTGGATGCCGTCGCGTCCGTCGTCGAGCAGCTGGCCGGCGCGCGCATCCCCGCCTCGGCGTGGGAGTCGCTCATCCTGCCGAGCCGGGTGGCCGACTACAGCCCGACCATGCTCGACGAGCTCACCGCCAGCGGCGAGGTGATCTGGGCGGGCGACGGATCGCTGCCCGGCTCGGACGGCTGGGTGAGCCTCCACCTCGCGGACTCGGCGCCGCTGACGCTCGCCCCTCCCGGCGAGCACGAGCCCGACGAGCTGCAGCGGGCCGCGCTCGATGCGCTCGCGCGCGGCGGCGGCTTCTTCTTCCGTCAGCTCTCCGACGCGCTCGGCACGGCGGCGGGCGCGCCCGTCGACGACAAGGAGCTCGTGACCGCCCTGTGGGACCTCGTATGGGCGGGCCTGATCACGAACGACACGCTCGCGCCGCTGCGCACCCTCACGGGCGGCGGTTCGAGCGCCCACAAGCGACCCCGCCAGCCGACGCGCGCCCGGATGTACCGCGGACGCGCCGCCGCGCGCTCGGCCATGGTCACGCGGATGGGGCCGCCGACCGTCGCGGGCCGGTGGTCGCTGCTCCCCGAGCGCGACCTGGACTCGACCGTGCGCGCGCACGGCCAGGCCGAGACGCTGCTCGACCGCTACGGCGTCGTCACCCGCGGCTCGGTGATGAACGAGGGCACCCCGGGTGGCTTCGCCCTCGCCTACAAGGTGCTCAGCGGCTTCGAGGAGACGGGACGCGCCCGCCGCGGGTACTTCGTCGAGACGCTGGGGGCCGCGCAATTCGCGACCGGCGCCACGGTGGACCGCCTCCGCGGCTTCACACAGGACCCGCTGCAGGAGCGCGCGTACACCGCCGTCGCTCTCGCGGCGACCGACCCGGCGAACCCGTACGGCGCGGCGCTGCC
>JAEWDJ010000023.1 GCA_023390155.1 Actinomycetes bacterium
ACCACACGGACGCCAGGGCGCCCCCTCGACGGAGCGCCCTGGCTTCCGGCGTCGGGGATCGATCAGACGTACCTCAGCGTCGACCATCTCTTCACGGTGACGGTGGTGACGATCTCCGAGCCCACGAGCGGGTCGTTCGCCACGAACGACCTCGCCGCCCCCTCATCTGTGAGCACGGCCATGGCGTGGGTGAGGTCGATGGTTCCGATCAGGAGCAGCCGGCCGGCGGCGCCCAGGCGATCGGTGTTCGCCCGGTGCGCGTCGTACACGGTGCGTACCCGCTCCGAATCGTCCGGGCTCCACCCGTACTCCACCAGCCAGAGGCCGGCCCGGGCGGGATCACGAGGCGAAGCGGGCACCGAGACCTCCGTCCACATCCCAGCTGGCACCCGTGACGAATCCGGCAGGGGGTGAGACCAGAAACGCCACGACCGACGCGATCTCCTCGGGTCTGCCGATCCGGCCGAGCGGGTGGATGTCCTGAAGGTGCTGCCAGGCCGACTCCGCATCGGCCCGGTCCCGGTACTGCTGCACCATCGGCGGTGTCTCCACGTAGCCGGGGCACACAGCGTTAACGCGGATTCCGTCCGGAGCGAGTTCGAGGGCCATCGAGCGGGTCAGCCCGAGCATTCCCGCCTTCGCGGCCGCATAGGGAAAGAGGCCGCGGCGGGTCACGTGGGCGTGGATGGAGGCGATATTGACCACAGCGCCGCTGCCGGTCGATCGCATCCCGGGAAGAACCGCCCTCGTCAGCAGCCAGGCGGCCTTGAGATCGACGGCCATCAGCGCATCCCACTCGGCTGGGTCGAGCGTGTCCACCGTCGCCGGCCGACCGACGCCCGCGTTGTTCACCAGTGCCGTGACCGGCCCCATGTCCGCCTCGACCTCGGCGATGGCCGCCGAGATCCAGTCACCGTCGCTCACGTCGCACTGCACGAAGCGGTGCGGCTCGCCCAGCCGGCCAGCCGCGGCTTCCCCGGTCTTCTCGGAGCGACCCAGGATGGCGACAGACCATCCCTGGTCGGCCAGGGCGCGGGCGATCGCGAAGCCGATCCCCTGCGTGCCGCCGGTGACCACGGCGACCGGGGCCGGTTCCTCGCGCGACGTCATGCCTTCGACAGATCCGTCGAGGCGGCCGATTCCTCCTGCGCCTCGATATCGGTGAGCCGATCGCGCAGCGCGTCGCGGACGATGCGGAAGGAGTCGCTGCCGGTGACCAGGCGCAACGGTGCCGGCGACTGGTCGACCGTGCCGATGATCGCGGCGGCGACCTTCGCCGGATCGCTGACCGACGGCAGGGCCGGGTTCTGAATGCCACGGCTCATCGCCGCGGGCGTCCCGTCGTAAGCAGCCATCGGCTCCGGAAGGCGGGAGCTCCCGACGCGGAATCCGGTCGCGGCGCTACCGGGCTCGACGATGGTCACGCCGATGCCGAACGGCGCCAGGTCTTTCGCGTTCGCCTCCATGAATCCTTCGACTCCCCATTTGCTCGCGTGGTAGAGCGACGCACCAGGGTTGGTGGCCAGCCCGCCGTAGGTGGAGAGCTGGATGACACGCCCACCGCCCTGGGCGCGAAGGTGCGGAACCGCGGCCCGGAGGATCTGGATGGGCCCAACGAGATTGGTGGCGAGTTGATGCTCGATCTGGGCATCCGTGAGTTCCTCGGCCGCGCCGAAGAGACCGTAACCGGCGTTGTTCACGATGACGTCGATCCGGCCGAGCTCCGCGAACGCCCGCTCGACGACCGTGCGGATCCGCGCCCTGTCGGTGACGTCGAGCCGTGCGGTCCAGATGCGGTCGCCGTACCGCTGAACCAGGTCGCCCAGCGAGGCCGTGTCGCGTGCAGTAGCCGCCACCCGATCGCCTCGCTCGAGCAGCTGTTCGGTCATCAGGCGGCCGAACCCGCTGTTGGAACCGGTGATGAACCACGTGCGCTGTGTCATGCGCTTTCCCTTCTCGAAACCGACCCGGATGGCCGGCGACGTGATCAAGCCTCCGTGGCTGTCGGAGCCGGAAGAAGACCGGCCGAACACTGGTAGTCGAAGGGACAGGCTGAGCCCCGACGCACGTGGTCCGCGGGTCTACGCTGATCGACGTGGAATCTCGGAATCTGCTCGGCGACTTCCTTCGCGCGCGCCGAGAACTCGTCCACCCCGAAGATGTCGGCATCACCGTCGGCCCCAGACGGAGAGTGACCGGGCTGCGACGTGAAGAAGTCGCACTCCTCGCCGGCATCAGCGCCGAGTACTACCTCCGGCTCGAGCAGGGACGTGACAGACACCCCTCCGACCAGGTGGTCGAGGCTCTGGCAATCGCCCTGCAGCTCGACCCCGAAGGCCTCGACCACGCCCTCGCCCTCGCCCGGTCGAGAGCACCCCTGCGGAAACCGGCCGCCCGGCCGAAGGAGCGCGTTCCCGCCGGCATCCGCATGTTCTTGGAAACGGTCAACATGCCGGCGTTCGTCATGAACCGATACCGGGACGTGCTCGCGTCCAACAATCTCGCCACCGCCCTGGAGCCCTCCCTCCGGGTGGGCGGCAACAGAGTGCTGTCGCTCTTCACCGACCCGGAAGCGCGCGCCTACCACCCCGACTGGAGCCAGAACACGGCGAGCGTCGTCGCACAGCTCCGCGCCGACATCGGCGCCGACGAGGACGACCCCCGCTTCCAGGCCCTCGTCGGCGAGCTCTCGATGAAGAGCGAACGATTCCGCCAGCTCTGGGCACGCCACGACGTCCGCGCGACCGGCGCCCCGACAGGCGTGATCAACCATCCCGTGGTGGGCGAAATGACCCTTCTTCGAGAAAAACTGGCCGTCCTCGGCGCAGACCGGCTGGTCCTCGTCACCTACCACGCCGAACCGGGATCCGTGTCGGCCGAGCGCCTGGCGATGCTGGGATCCTGGTACGCCCCGTCGCGTGCCGGCTCAGACACCGCCGGAGCTGGGCGCGCGGAATAGGGTCTCTGGCCGCTTCCCCGTCGTACGCGACCCGCGGGACGATCGAGAGTATTCAGCCCGCTTGCTCATCGGGGTCGCCCGACGCCAGCATGGGCGGATGACGGATCGCCCCACGACGCGCTGGAACCACAACATCCACTACCAGCGCCTGGTCGTCGAACGTGTTCCTCCCAGCGCACGAACCGCCCTTGATGTCGGCACGGGCAACGGTCTTCTGGCGGCGGAGTTGCGGGACCGCGTGCCCGACGTCGTCGGGTTGGACCCGGACGGCGCTGTCTTGGCGTCGGCGCGACGCCAGGATCCGCGGGTGCGGTGGATCCAGGGTGACGTGATGACGTATCCGTTCGAGCTCGGGTCCTTCGATGTGGTGGCCTCCGTCGCGACCGTGCACCACCTCCCCTCGCTCGATGATGCCTTCCGGCGACTGGCAGAGTTGGCGTCCCCGGGAGGCGTGGTGGCGATTGTCGGACTGGCGCGGTCGTCGGGTCCACGTGACGCCCTCTTCGACCTCGCGGGGATCGTGCAGCACGCCCGATACCGGCGCCGGTACGGCCTGTGGGAGCACACGGCGCCCACCGTCTGGCCACCGCCACACACCTACTCCGAGGTTCGGCGCGCCGCGTCACAGGCCATGCCGGGCGCCGCGTGGTCCCGGCTCACGATGTGGCGGTACTTCCTCTCCTGGGTGAAACCAGCGCGCTGAGCTCGCACGCGGCCGGCCGTGGATCCTCCTCCACGCGTTCCCCCTAACCTCGAGGCCGCCTGGGATCGGAACTGTCGGGGCTCGATGCAGCACTCTCGGCCATCCGCCTGCAGCCCGGCGCATCTGAGTGCGAACCGATCTAGACGCGCGCCTCATCGCGTTCACCTCCCCGCCGTCGCGGCACCCCCGCGAGGCCGCCAGGACCCCGCAGCCCCCAGGGCCACACCGCCGCGACGGCGAGGGCACCCGCACCCAGGACGAGGAAGAGCTCGTAGCCTCCTGTCGCGTCGTGGGCGGCGGCGCCGATCAGGGTGCTGATCCCGCCGCCGAGTGCCACCGCGACGAGGCCGATGCTGAGGGCGCGACCGCTGACGGCGGCGGGGAGGTAGCGCGAGACGACGTAGGCGAGCATGGCGGTCTCGGTTCCGGTCGCGATGCCGATGGCGGTGGTGATCGCGATGTCGGCAGCACCGGCGGGGACGAGGGCGAGTGCGAGCATGGCGGCGATGGGCACGGCCAGCATCAGGCTCGCGAGGGGGCGTGTCGGAATGCGATCGAGCAGGAGGCCCGCGACGAGATTCCCGATCAGCAGTCCGGCCCCGAGCAGGCTCTGTCCGATCACGGCTTCGGCGGAGGAGTGCATCCGCTCCTCCAGCAGGGGGACGAGATGGCTCTGCATGCCCCCGTAGCCGAGGGCCGCGAAGAAGCCCCACCCGATGATCACGTAGAGGTTGCGGGTGCGGAACAGGGTGCGCCAGCCGTCCGGACGCCCGGCGGCCGTGGGGGCTCGGGTCGTCTGGATGGCCTGGACGACCTCGGCTGCCCCGGTGGTGCCGGTGGGCGGTTCGTCGTGGGGACGCGCGGTGCGTGGATGCGACCGGATGAGCAGCAGCGCGGGAACGCCGGCGAGCAGAGCGGTCTGCACGCCGAACGCCAGGAAGGCGCCCTGCCACCCGACGCCCGCCACGAGGGCTCCGGCGACGAGCGGGTTGACGATGGCGCCGAGACAGGCGCCGGCGAAGAGGATGCCCAGGGCGGCACCGCGTCGTCGGCTGAACGCGGCCCCGACGGCCTTGGCCAGGGGGACCGTGCTGGCGCCGAAGCTCGCGGCGTAGGTCACGAGGAACAGCAGGGAGAATCCGACCTGGCCGACCGGTATCGCCCCGAGGGCGAGCAGGCTGGCCGTCTGGACGCCGAGCGAGGCCAGGACCAGGACGCGGAGGTTCAGACGGTCGGCAGCCCACCCGGTCAGAGGGATGAGGACGGGGGCGAGCAGCGTGGCGATCGTGAGGACGCTGTAGGTCGCCGTGCGGGACCATCCGAAGCTGGACTCGATGGCTGCGGAGAAGATGCCGAAGGTCTGGACGAGGAAGCCGACCGCGCTGAACGCGAGCACCAGGGAGGCGCCGATCAGGAGCCTCCCGTCACCGTCGGCGCGGTCGAGGGGACCACCCGGGGGCGTCACGCCGCGACTCGGCTCGCCGGCGAACCCGCCCAGATCGGAGGCGTCCGATGCCGCCACGGGCTCGCAGCCTCCACCTGCGCACACGCGCGCAGCAGTTCCGCATCACCGGCCGCGCGTGCCACGAGCTGCACCCCGACCGGCAGACCGTCGGCGCCGTGCACGGCCGGGACGGAGGCTGCCGGGTGGCCGGTGACGTTCAGCAGCGGGGTGAAGGCCGAGTAATCGCGCAGGACGCGGTCGGTGTACTCGCTCGCCGACTCATCCGTGGCGGACGGGTCGAAAGCGCCGACGGCCGGCGCCGGGCTGACCGCCGTCGGTGTGAGCCAAAGGTCGTACGAGGCGAAGTACTCGTCCACGGCACGCGAGGCCGCGCGGAAGACCTGGTCGACATCGAGCAGATCGGAGACGGTCACCCTCTCGCCCTGGCGTCGATACCGTTCGGTCATCTCCTCCAGCAGACCGGGCTCCGCCGGCTGCCCGATCAGCTGTCCCAGCCGGTCGATCGACCAGGGCAGCGAGTGGGTCCACGCCCGAAGGAACGCGTCGAAGAACTCTGCCCACGCGATCACGGGAGACGCCTCGACGACATCGTGCCCGAGATCGGCGAGCAGCGCCGCCGTTCGGTGGACGGCGCCCGCGCACGACGGATCCGCCGCGGTGAAGCCGGGCAGGTCGGTGGCGACGCCGATGCGGAGACGACCGGGATCCGCGTCCAGCTCGGCGACGAACGGCCGCGACGGCGGTGCGATCAGATAGCGAGCACCGGGGTACTCCCCCTGCGTGGCGTCGAGGAACGCGGCCGAGTCACGCACGCTTCGGGTGGTCACGTGGTTGACCGAGAGGTTGAAGAAGTGATTGCCCTCGAACGGTGTGCGGCCACGGCTCGGCTTCAGCCCGAACGTCCCCGTGCCGTGCGCGGGGGTGCGGATCGACCCGCCGCCGTCTCCGCTCGGGGCCACGGGCACGACCCCGGCGGCGACGGCGGCCGACGAGCCTCCGCTCGACCCTCCCGGCGACCGGGACGGGTCCCACGGGTTGCGCGTCGCGCCGTGCAGG
>JAEWDJ010000245.1 GCA_023390155.1 Actinomycetes bacterium
GGCCCCGGCTTCGGCGGCGGCGCGCGTCACCGTCTCGTGCAGGGCGACGAGCTGCGCGCCGGACTCGTCGGCGATGCGGGCGACGACGGCCCGCTTCTCGTCGAGGTCCGCCAGCCAGGCCTGCTGCTCCGGCCGCACCGGCACGAAGTACGGCTCGACCAGCAGGAGGCGCTGCGCGCGCACGGGAGCGAGCAGCCGGCGATAGGTCGCCTCGAAGTCGGCCGCGCTGGTCGGGTCGTCGCTGTCGTAGCGCCGCCACATGTCGTTCACGCCGACGTAGACGGTGAGCACGTCCGGCCGCTCGGCCAGCACGTCCCGCTCCCAGCGCCGCTCGAGGTCGACGGCGCGATCCCCCGCGATCCCCCGGTTCACGACGACGAGCCCGGCCCCCTGCGCCGGTTCGGCTCGCGTCGAGTCGGCTCCGGTCGCTCCCGTCGCCCCCAGCTCGCCGGCCAGGAGGGCGACGTACCCGTCGCCGAGCGACCGGTCGTCGCCGCGGTCCCGGCCCGCATCCGTGATGGAGTCGCCCGCGAACACCAGACGCTGCGTCATGTCTCCCCTTCGATCCTGCGCACGGCGTGCGGCATCCCTCCAGCATAATCGATAATCGCTGGGATGGTTTGATCCTCCTCCCACGCGAACGGGGGCCGCGCGACAGCTCGCGCGACCCCCGCTCCGGCACCCTCGCGGTCAGCCGCGTGCGCCCGCCGTCCACCGCGTCGCGCCGTACTGGAACGCCCCGAGGCTCGGCGTCGGGTCGGTGGAGCCGTCGTTGACGCCCGGCAGCGGGATCGCCGCGTTGCGCGCCGGCGACCCGGCCTGCAGCCGGTAGTCGTGCGCGGCCGGGTTCACGTACAGCGGGTCGCCGTCGATGAGGTTGTTCGACAGCACCAGGCCGCCGTCCGTCGCGCCGGCGAGGCCGGTGATCGGGCCGATGTTGTTGTAGATCTTCGTGCCCGTCGACTGGTTCGGGCCCTTCACGTAGAAGAGCGTCATGCCTCCGGTGTTGTTGTAGACGAGGTTGTCGAGGGAACCGGAGCCGAGGCCGTTCAGCTCGACCGTGCCCTCGTGGTTGCCCCAGCCGAGGTTGTTGTCGATCTGCATGTCGCTCATCCCGTTGTCGGCGTAGATGCCCGAGATGCCGAACGGATAGACGCCGCCCGGCCGCGGCGTCGGGTCGTGCAGCACGTTGTGGTCGACGCGGGTGCCTTCGACGCGGGCGGCGCAGCAGGAGTAGATCGCCGCGGTGTCCACGCTGAGCGTCGCGTAGCCGGAGATGTCGTTGTAGGCGACGCGGTCCGGGCCCGGGGTCGTGCCGGCGACGCCGTTCCACTGCAGGTTGATGCCGCTGCGGCCGACGCGCGCCATCGTGTTGTGGGTCACGGTCTGGCTGTGGCCCTGCACGGCGACGGCGGCGGCGTAGGTGCCGGCGTAGTCGACGTCGGTGATGGTGTTGTCGATCGCGGTGTTGCCGTAGCCGCCCAGCGAGACGCCGTTGCCGGCGCTGTACTGCAGGTGGCTGTTCTTGATCGTGTTGCCGGTGCCCTTCAGCACGATGCCGCTGGTGGAGACGCCGCGGGTCACGTTGGTCCCGCAGTCGGTCGCGCCCTGCGTGACGTCCCAGTAGTGGCTGAGGTACTTCGCGTCGATGCCGTCCAGCGTGATGCCGGTGCTGGAGTCACCCGTGCGGATGGTCGCGCCGAACAGCCCGATGTCCTCGACGTGCACGTTGCTGACCCCGGTGAGGTCGAAGCCGAGATCGCGCACCTTCGCCTCCACGCGGTGGGCGTTCGGGTCGTCGTCGCTGTAGAGGTAGAGCTTCTTGGCGGTGGCGTCGTAGAAGTACGAACCCGGGTGGCCGAGCTCGCCGATCTTGCCCGAGAGCCGGAACCAGGTGTCGGTCGGCACGACCTTGTGCACGCACGGCGGCGCGGTCGTGAGGGTGAACGAACCGACCGCCGAGCTCGCGACGGTGCCCGTCGCCGTCACGTACCAGTACGAGGTCAGCGCCCGCGCGCCGTCCCAGTAGCCGGCGGGACGGGTCAGCGTCGAGTCGACGACCGTCGCGTTCGCCGTGCCCGCGTCGGCGCGCTCCACCGAGGGGTTCAGGAGGTCGGTGCCCGGGAACGGGTAGGACGCCTCGATGTCCATCGTCCCGTCGGTGAAGATCTGGGCCTCGGACGCCGCGGAGCCGAGGTCGACCCCGACGCTGTAGATCTTGCCGGCGGCGACCGCCTGGCTGAACAGCGAGTTCGCCGCGAACGGGTCGGACGCGACCACCGCGTTCAGCTCGGTCTGGCCGACCGGCGCGAACCCGGTGAGCTGCTCGGTCCCGCTGACGACCACCTTCGCGCCGGGAGCCGGCTTGAAGGTGATCGGGGCGGAGGCGGTGCCCGAGTGGGCGGGCGTCACCGTCTCCTCGTACGTGCCGGCCTGGATCACGCAGGTGTCGCCGGGCTGGGCCGTGTCGGCGCAGTCCTGGATGCTGGGGAGCGCGGTCTGGACCGAGCGTCCCTTGCCCACCCCTTTGGCGTTCGCGGAGACGTAGTAGGTCTTGCCGCCGCCGGGGTGGACGCCCGCGGGCGGGGAGGCGAGGGCGGGGGCCGCGGTCGCGGCGAGGAGGACCCCGGCGACGGCGACGCCCGTCCCGAGGATGAGGCCGCGTCGGCGGCGGGCACGTCTGAACTCGAGCATCTTCGCTCCAATCGATAGTGAGTAATCGATAATCTAGGATCCCCTCGAATGGGCGTCAAGAGCCGATCGCGGAGTACCGTGCGGATCGTGTTCGAGGGATTCGTGGAAGAGGACGTGCCGGTCGGGGAGGCGACGCTCCACGTCCGCCACGGCGGCTCGGGGCCCGCGGTGGTGCTGCTGCACGGCCACCCGCGCACCGGCGCGACCTGGCATCGCGTGGCGCCCCTGCTGGTCGACCGCGGCTACCGCGTGGTCGTGCCCGACCTCCGCGGCTACGGCCGTTCGAGCGCGCCCGCACCGCGGAGCGACCACTCGCAGGCGTCGAAGCGGGCGATGGCGGAGGACGTGCTCGCCCTCATGCACCGGCTCGGCCACGAGCGGTTCCACCTGGCCGGCCACGACCGCGGCAGCTACGTCGCCTTCCGCCTGGCGATGGACCACCCGGAGGCCGTCTCCCGGGTGGCGCTGCTCGACTGCCTCCCGATCGTCGAGCACCTCGACCGCATGACGCCGGAGTTCGCGACCGCCTGGTTCCACTGGTTCTTCTTCGCGCAGCCCGACGTCCCCGAGCGGGTCATCACCGCGGACCCCGACGCCTGGTACGGCGGCGATCCGACGGCGATGGGCGCCGAGAACTTCGCCGAGCGGCGGCGGGCGGTGCACGACCCGGCCGTCGTGCGCGCGATGCTCGAGGACTACCGGGCCGGCCTCACGGTCGACCGCGCCGACGAGGAGCGCGACCGCGAGCACGGGCGCCGCCTGCAGCCACTCCTGCTCGTGCTCTGGTCGAGCCGCGACGACCTCGAAGAGCTCTTCGGCGATCCCCTCGCCATCTGGGCCGACTGGGCACGGACGGTATCCGGCCACCCCGTCGATTCCGGCCATCACATGGCGGAGGAGGCGCCCGAGGCGCTCGCCGCGGCGCTCGCCGAATTCGTGGCGCAGGGGGATTGACAAACTGGTCCGACCGTGCAGGTGGCCGTTTCCGATTTTCGGCGTGATCGGCGAGTTAGTCTGACCGCATGGCTGAACACGGCGGCGCGGATGCCGCAGAGCTGCAGCGCCTCGAGGAGTGCGTGCGCGAGCCCATCCGCACCCCCGGCAGGATCCAGTCGCACGGCATCCTGCTCGCCGTGGACCCGGCGACCTACGAGATCGTCGTCGCGAGCGAGAACGCGAAGGAGTGGCTCGGCCGCCCGGTCGCCGACCTCCACAGCCCGACCCTCGAGTGGAGCGCCACCGCCGCGCTGCAGGGGGACCCGGTCCGGGTGGAGCTCGACGGCGCACCCTTCGACGCGGTGACGCACACCGTCGGCGACCGCGTCGTCCTCGAGCTGGAGCCCTCGGTCGCCACGGCGGACCAGCCCGCGTTCTCGGTGGTCGAGGCCATCCGCCGGCTCGGCCTGATCGACGACCTCGACGAGCTCCGCCAGGAGACGGCCGCCGAGGTGAAGCGGATGACCGGGTTCGACCGCGTGATGGTCTACCGCTTCTTCGACGACGGCCACGGCGAGGTCGCCGGCGAGGCGGCCGAGCCCGGCATGGAGCCGTACCGCGGCCTGCGCTTCCCGGCCTCCGACATCCCGCAACAGGCCAGGGCCCTCTACCTGACCAAGCTGTCGCGGGCCATCATCAGCACGGAGGACGCCGGCACGCCGCTCGTCGCGCTCGACGCAGGCGAGGCCCCGCTCGACCTGAGCCAGGCGGAGCTGCGCGCCGTCTCGCCGCACCACCTGGAGTTCATGCGGAACATGGGCCAGGCCTCGACGGTTTCGTTCTCGCTCATCCACGACGACCGCCTCGTCGGGATGATCACCTGCGCCCACCGCACCGGGCGGCGGATGCCGCTCCTGCTCCGCCGCGCGATCGAGGTGCTCGCCGCCCAGGTCACGCTGCAGCTCACCGCGCTCGAGTCCATCGTGACCCTGCGCCGGGACCTGTCGCTGCAGGGGCGCCGGAACGCGCTGCTCGCCCCGCTCCCCGCCTCCGACGACCCGCTGCTCGCCCTCGTGCGGCAGGGCGACGACCTGCTTGAGCTGGTGGAGGCGGACGGCGCCATCCTCTCCATCGACGGCGTCAGCCGCAGCATCGGGCGGGTGCCGCACACCGATCGCAGCCAGCTGCTCTCCGCCCTCGGCATCGAGCCGTTCCACACGCACGAGGTCGCGCGGACCCATCCCGGTCTCGCCAGCCTCGTGCCCGGCTTCGCCGGCGTCCTCGTCACGCCGCTCGGCTCGCGCGGCGTGCTGGTGCTCTTCCGCCTGGAGGTCGCGCAGGTGATCCGCTGGCTGGGCGACCAGTCCGCCGACAACCGCGACACCCCGCTCTCGCCGCGCCGCTCCTTCTCCGAGTGGAAGCAGAGCGTCGGCGGCCGCGCGCTGGAGTGGGGCGACACCGCCGCCGGGGCGCGCGTGCTCGGCCGCGAGATCGCCTCCGCCCTCGACCGCCGCGGCGAGGCCCGCCTGGCGCAGCTCGCCCTCATCGACTACCTGACCGGCCTCCACAACCGCCGGTCGCTGATCGCGAGCATCGAGGAGGCCCTCGCGGCCGGGCAGACCGGCGGCGTGCTCTTCCTCGACCTCGACGGCTTCAAGCAGATCAACGACCGCCTCGGCCACGAGACCGGCGACCAGGTGCTCCGCACCGTCGCCGACCGTCTCACCGCCGCCTGCCGCGCCTCCGACATCGTCTCCCGGCTCGCCGGCGACGAGTTCGTCGTGCTCAGCCTCGGCGTGGGCGGCGACGCGGGCGACGCGCTGGCCGCGCGTCTCGTGGACCTGGTCAACGAGCCCATCCCGACGGACCAGGGGCCGGTCCGGGTCTCCGCCTCCTGCGGCTTCGTCGAGATCGGACCGGATCACACGGCCAAGGAGCTCCTGGAGGCGGCGGACGCGGCGATGTACCGGGCGAAGCGGGGCGGCCGCAACCGGGTCTCGCGCTAGCGACCGCGCCCGACCCCTGGATCGCCGCGCCTCACCGGCGTACTCTCGCCGCCGCGGCGCCACCCGCGCCGCGACGAGAGGAGTTCCGATGAACCGCGACGACACGGCCCGCCCCGACCCCGACGACCTGCCCGACGGCTCCGGCACCGAGAGCGAGCAGCCCGACGACGGCTCGGACACGGCCTCGGGAGGCGGAGCGGACGACCGCTGACCTCCGGCCCACGCGGCGACCGACGTGACGGG
>JAEWDJ010000086.1 GCA_023390155.1 Actinomycetes bacterium
TCAGCGAGTCCGGCCCGAACTGCGCCGTGCGCGCTGCGCGCCCGCCGCGCAGCCGCTCGGTGAGCGCTCGGCGTTCGCCCGGCGTCATCACCGAGACGTCGACCGTCACGTCCGTGACGCCGGGGACCGCGGCCGTCGCGGCGCGCACGTCGCGCTCGATCGCGTCCGCGGCCGGGCAGCCGACGATCGTCAGCTTGATGCCGACCCGCGCGTGCCCGTCCGCCGAGACCTCCACGTCGCCCACCATGTCGAGCTCGGTGATCGGCTTGCGGATCTCCGGGTCGAGCACGGCGCCGAGCGCGCGCCCGACGGCGTCCGCCAGCTCAGGCACGCGTGGTCGCCTCGCCCTCGCCGCTCTCGCGCTCCTCGAGGTCTTCGAGCAGTGCGCGCAGCTCCGCGCGGATGAAGTCCTTCGTCGCCATGTCCTTCACCGCGAGCCGCAGCGCGACGACCTCGCGGGCGAGGTACTCGGTGTCGGCCAGGTTGCGCTCGGCGCGCTGCCGGTCCTGCTCGATCTGCACGCGGTCCCGGTCGTCCTGCCGGTTCTGCGCGAGCAGGATGAGCGGCGCCGCGTACGACGCCTGGAGGGACAGCACGAGCGTCAGCGCGATGAAGCCGAGCGCGGCGGAGTCGAACCGCCACGACGTCGGCAGCAGCGTGTTCCACAGCATCCAGGCCGCGACGAAGATCGTCAGCCCGAGCACGAACCACGGCGTGCCCATGGCGCGCGCGATCCACTCGGTGAACCGTCCGAACCGGTCGCTCTGCTCGGCCGCGTCGCGGCGGGAGGTCGAACCGAGGACCGGGGTGCGCAAGCCCTTCGGCGCGTCGAGACGGGTGTCCTGCCTACCTCGTGCCACTTCCGCCCCTCCTTCCGTTCACGATGCGGATGCTGCCGGTCTCGTCGGACGGACTCGGTCGTTTGACCGGTTCGTCCTCGTCTTGACTTCGCCAGTCGTCGGGGAGCAGGTAGTCGAGGATGTCGTCGATGGTCACCACCCCGACGAGACGGTGCTTGTCGTCGACGACGGGCACGGAGACCAGGTTGTAGCTCGCGAGGATGCGGGACACCTCGGCGGCGGACGTGTCGGCCGTCACCGGCTCCAGGCTCGGGTCGAGCAGGGTGCCGAGCCGCACGTGCGGCGGGTAGCGCAGCATCCGCTGGAAGTGCACGATGCCGAGGAAGCGCCCGGTCGGCGACTCGTACGGCGGCAGCGTGACGCAGACCGCCGCGCCGAGGGCGGGGGCGAGCTCGTGCCGGCGGATGAGCGCGAGCCCTTCCGCGACCGTGGCGTCGGCGGACACGATGATCGGCTCGGTGGTCATCAGGCCGCCGGCGGTGTCGGGCGCGTAGGTGAGGAGCATGCGGACGTCCTCCGCCTCCTCCGGCTCCATCAGCTCCAGGAGGTGCTCGCCGCGCTCGTCGGAGAGCTGCGCGATCAGGTCCGCGGCGTCGTCCGGCTCCATCTGGTCGAGCACGTCCGCGGCGCGGTCGTCGTCGAGCTTGGCGAGGATCTGCACCTGCTCGCTCTCGGGCATCTCCTCCAGCACATCGGCGAGCCGGTCGTCCGGCAGCTCCTCCGCCACCTCGAGCATCCGCTCCTGCGGCAGGTCGAGCAGGGTGTTCGCGAGGTCGGCGGGCTTCAGCTCGGAGTAGGTGGCGATCAGCTGCTCGGCCGACTGCGCCTCGCCGCGGCGGAGGCGCTCGCGCACCTCGTTCCAGGAGACGAACGTGGTGGGGCCCTTGCCGAACGGGGAGGATCCGGACTTCGGGCGCCGCACGAACAGCTGCCCGACGGCCCACTCGCCGGTGGCGGACTCCTCGATCGCGACGTCCTCGATGGTCGCCTCGCCGCTGCCGTCGACGAAGTCGACCCGGCGCCCGAGGAGCTCCGCGATCACCCGGACCTCGCCGCCGCGCTGCTCGAAGCGGCGCACGTTGATGAGCCCGGTGGTGATGATCTGGCCTGGGGAGATGCTGGTCACGCGGCCGATCGAGACGAAGACCCTGCGCTTGCCGGGGATCTCGACGACGAGCCCGACGACGGTCGGCGGATCCGATTTGCGATAGACCACCAGCACGTCGCGGACGCGACCGACCCGGTCGCCGACCGGGTCGAAGACGCTGGTCCCGGCGAGCCGGGCGACGAAGATCCTGGTGGCACTCACGTGTATAAACCTATGCCCTTCGCGCCGTGCGGACCGTGAGAATGGGACAATGGGGCGATGACCACCCCCAGCCCGCTCGGCGGCCGCAACCGGATGCCCTTCCCGACCCTCCCGCGCGGCGAGGTCGTCGCGACCTTCGACACCTATCCCGCCGCCCAGGAGGCGGTGGACGTGCTCGCCCGCGCGGACTTCCCGGTCGACAAGGTCTCGATCGTCGGCAGCGACCTGAAGAGCGTCGAGCGCGTGACCGGCAAGCTCTCCTGGGGCCGCGTCGCGCTGGCCGGGGCCGCCTCGGGAGCCTGGCTCGGCATCTTCTTCGGCCTGCTGCTCATCATCTTCTCGCCGACGGTGAGCTTCGCCTTCGTGATCGCCGCCGTCCTCATCGGCGCCGGCTTCGGCATGCTCTTCGGCATCGTCTCGTACGCCATCAACCGCCGCCGCCGCGACTACACCTCGGTCATGCAGGTCATCGCCACCAGCTACTCCGTGCTGGTCGACGGCGACCTCGGCAACCGGGCCCGCAACCTCCTGCAGGGCGGCGGAGGCGCGCAGCAGCCCGTGACGCCCACCGCGCACCCCAGCGACCCGCCGGCGGCGCCGCACC
>JAEWDJ010000108.1 GCA_023390155.1 Actinomycetes bacterium
GCCCAGGGCCGCCTCCGACGGGAAGCCCCAGCCCGCTGCGATCGCATCCGGGTCGGCGGTGTCGGGAGCCTCGGCGAGCTCGGCGCACGCGCCGTCGATCCGGGCGCGCAGGAGGAACCGGGCGGGCGTGACCCCGCTGCCCGCCTGGGCGCGGAACGCGTCGACGAGCTCGCCGGTCGACGAGCCGGCAGCCTCGGCCGCGTCCTCGACCGTGATCGGCAGCGACGCGTACTCGCGCAGGAACCCGGCCGCCGCACGGTAGATCTTCGCCTGCCGCTCGACCGAGGTCCGCAGGCTGCGCCGGTCCGCGACGAGCCGGAACGACTCGAGCGCGGCGATCGAGACCATGCGATACGCCTCGGCGCGGATGATGTCGTTCGTGAGCAGGCCGGCGCGCTCCTCCAGCCGGAGCAGCTCCAGGGCCGCGAGCCAGCGACCTGCCGCCGCCGCGCTCGATGGGTGCGGCCCGTCGAACCGGACCTCGAGGTCGTCCTGGGCGTACAGCAGCCGCGCCGTCCGCTGGAGCGAGGCGACGTGCAGGCCGACGCCGAGGATCTGCGAGTCGGTGACGACGGCGGTGTATGGCCGGTCCGGCTGGAACAGGGCGGGCCGATGGGCCGGGCTCCCGGAGTCGAAGCCCTGCTCCCAGCGGAAGCCCGGCGAGGCGTCCACGACGAGCACCACGTCCGGGTCGATGCGGCACCGGTACGAGCCGGCCGTGTCCACCGCAGTGAGGAAGAAGCGCTCGTCCCCGACCACGCGCTCCTCGTAGCTGGTCAGACGCTGACGCACCCGCACCTGCCCGTACTGAGCGTTGAGCCACCCCTCGGACTCATCCACGTCGACCGAGCCGAACGACCGCTCGAAGTACTCCGCCATCGTGGCTCCATCCGTCGACCCCCGATGACCCGCCGCCAGCCTACGCTGCCGGGGCGGATCGAGGCCGTCCCGCTCGTCGCCACGCCCGGGACTGGGCCGCGCTGTGTTGCCTCAGTGCCCTTTCGGTGCAGTATGCTGCACTGATGGAGACGAGTGCGGAAGACCTGGCGCGCGCCATCGGCGCCCGCGTGAAGCAGGAGCGGAACGCCCGCGGCTGGACGCTCGACCGGCTCGCCGCGCAGGCGCAGGTGAGCCGGCGTATGGTCGTGAACGTCGAGCAGGGCGCCGTCAACCCGAGCGTGGGCACCCTCCTGCGCCTGTCGGACGCCCTCGGCGTCGGGCTGCCCGCGCTCGTGGAACCGCCCGAGCAACGGGCGGCGAAGGTGACCCGTGCCGGCGAGGGCGCGGCGCTCTGGACCGGCGAGCACGGCGGCCGCGGCGTGCTCGTGGCCGGCACGGAACCGCCGGACGTCGTCGAGCTGTGGGAGTGGACGCTGGCGCCGGGCGACCGGCACGCGAGCGAGGCGCACACGCCCGGCACGCGCGAGCTCCTCCAGGTGCTCGACGGATCGCTGATCGTCGAGGCGGGAGGCGAGACCCATGTCCTCCGCGCCGGCGACGCGCTGACCTTCTTCGGCGACCTCGACCACTCCTACGCGAACCCGGAAGACGCACCCGCCCGCTTCGCGCTCTGCGTCTTCGAGCCGGGCGTCGGGCAGCCGCACCGCGCGGAGGCCGCCGATGAGTGACGCCCGTTCGGTGCGCCGGCCGGGCCTGCCGCCGTGGACGATGGCGATCGCGGCGATGCTCGCCGTGCAGCTCGCCAACGCCCTGTCGGTCCCCGTCATCGACCAGGTCGGGCCCGCGGGGACGGCGTGGCTGCGCATGTGCTTCGGTTCGGTGCTGCTCTGGATCGTGGCCCGGCCCGCGATCCGTTCGCTGCGCCGCGCGGATCTCCCCGCGCTGCTGGCGCTCGGCGTGGTGACGGGCTTCATGACGACGCTCTTCCTCTCGGCGGTCGAGCGCATCCCGCTCGGCACCGCGGTCGCCATCGAGTTCCTCGGGCCGCTCACCGTCGCCGGCATCATGAGCAAGCGCCGCCGAGCGCTCGTGTGGCCCCTGCTGGCGTTCATCGGCGTCGTGCTGCTCACCGAGCCCTGGAGCGGCGGCTTCGACCCGGTGGGTGTCGCGTTCGCCCTGGGCGCGGGAGCGTGCTGGGGCCTCTACAACGTGCTGACCCAGCACGTCGGCGACCGGTTCTCCGGCATCAGCGGGCTCTCGCTCACCATCCCGATCGCGGCCGTCGCCACCCTCCCGATCGGGCTGCCCCAGGTCGTCGGGGGCGAGTTCACCTGGTGGGTGCTGCCGGCGGCGGCGGGGATCGCCCTGATCACCCCGGTGATCGCCTTCGGCCTGGAGATGCTCGCCCTGCGCCGGATGACCCACACCGCCTTCGGCACCCTGCTCTCCATCGAGCCCGCGTTCGGCGCCGCCATCGGGCTGCTCGTGCTCGCCCAGACCCCCTCGGCCCTCCAGCTCCTCGGCGTCGCGATCGTGGTCGCCGCCGGTGCCGCCGCCCAGCGCGGCGGCAGGCGCGAGGATCCCCTCACCACCGACCTGCCCGCCACGACCGCGAAGGAGACCCCGTGAACGCGAACCCGACGGCCGCAGCCCGGCCGGCCTACACCTCCACCTTCATCTTCGAGATCGGCGACCTCGACGACGACTTCCACCGCATCGACGACGAGATCGCCGAGCGTGCCCGGGCGATCCCCGGCTTCCTCGGCGAAGAGGCCTGGCACAACGAGCAGACCGGCCTGCACGCCGAGGTCTACTACTGGACCGACCTCGACGCGCTGCACCAGCTCGTCGGCATGGACACCCACCGCATCGCCAAGGGCCGCCACGACGAGTGGCTGGGCGAGTACCGGGTCGTGATCGCCGAGGTGAAGAGCGTCTACGGCAACCCGACGCTCGGCCTGGAGCACCGGCCCGGGGAGGTCGGGAGCGCCGAGCGGTAGCCACCGGCGCGTCGGACGGCGAGAATGTCGCCCGGACACCCTCAGCGAGGAGGGAGCGGACGATGGACACCACACGACGCAAGCCAGTGCTCTGCCGGCTGAACCTGCACCACCGATGGCGATGGGAGAGCTCCCTCGACGGCGGCCGCTACCGGCGCTGCAGCCGCTGCGGCAAGGACCGCGACGAAGATCTGGACATCCCGGTCGACATCTTCTAGCCGGTGGGCACGGCGGGCCGCGCCCGATCGGGTCTTGAACGAACTCTCAGACTCGTTCCATGATGGGGGCGCGCGGGGAAGCGCACCGACGGCAGGGGGCTGTGGTGGAGTCGAGACGGGGACGACCGGGGATTTCTGCGATCTGGCGCGCGCTCGCCACTGCGGTGGGGGTCGGCGCGCTGGTCGTCGGCGGTCTGACGCTGCCGTCCGGGACGCCGTCCGCGTTCGCCGCGTCCCCTCCCGGGACGGTCGACACCGGTGACCCGCAGCCGCCGGCCGACCCGTCCGTCCCCGGCGGGCTGGACGAGCCGGCGCCCGTCCCGGACGACTCGATCGTGGAGATGCCACCGCCGGCGTCGCCCGACATCGTGCCGAACGCGAACACGGTGCGGATCGCCTGGGTGGGGACACCCGCGCAGCGTCCCGCCGACACCGACCTGCTGACGCTCCAGCAGGCGCTCACCGCCGCGCCGGCCGGCGGGACGGTCTCGTTCGATCCCGCCGACTACGCGTTCACGGGTGCGCTGACGGTTCCGCAGGCGGTCACCCTCGACACGGCCGCGGCCTCCACGCTGTACGCGCGGTTCACCGTGTCGGGCGGCGGCTTCGCGCTCACGCCCGCCGTGACCATCGCCGCGGCGAACACCGGTGCGGTCGTGACCGTCTCGACGTCCGGGGCCGTCATCGCGGGGCTCACGATCCGCAACCCGACGCCCGTGCTCCGGCCCACCGGCGTGCAGCTCGGGGCGGGGGTCACCGGCGTCCGGATCGAGGGGCTCGACCTGGACGGTGCGGGAGAGGCCTCCTCGTACGGCGTCAACCTCACGACCGGGTCCGCGACCATCACGGATCCCGCCATCGCCGGCGTGGCGACGGGGATCATCGCCACGGCCGCGTCGACCGCGTCCGGCGTGACGGTCACCGGGGGAACCGTCTCGGCGGCCACCTCCGGGCTCTCCCTCGGCGCCACGGCGGCGCCGAGGATCGACGGGGTGGAGGTCACCGGGCCGGCGGGCTCCGGGACCGGGATCGATCTCGCCCAGTCGAGCGGCGCGGTCGTCGACTCGGCCGTCGTCCACGGCTTCGCCCGCGGCATCGGGACCGCCACGACGAACACGGGACAGGGGCCGGTCATCACGGGCGCGGTCGTCGACGGGAGCAGCCGCGAGGGCATCGCGCTCGGGGCGACGAGCGCGCCGCGGGTCTCCGACGCCGACATCACCGGCACGGGCGCCGCCCAGTCGACCGGGATCCTGGTCCTGCTCTCCACCGCCGCCGTCATCGGCTCCCCCACCATCGCCGGCATGATGTACGGGATCACGACCAGCGCCGCCAACACCGGCACCGGCCCCGCCATCGACGATCCGACCATCACCGCGTTCGGCGGCATCACCCTCGGCTCCACCCAGGGGGCGACGGTGACCGGCGCGACGCTCGACAGCGGCACCTGGGCCGGCGGCACGGGCATCAACCTCGTGAACTCCGGACGGGCCACGGTCACCGGGGTGACCGCCACCGGGTTCCTGTACGCCATCGGCTCGCAGTCCACCGTCGACCCCTCCTCGGACCGGGTGGACGTCGCTCTCTCGGACCTCACCGTCGTCGGCGCGCCCACCGCGTCCCACGCCGTGTACCTCCTCGGTGTCTCCGACGCCTCCATCACCGCCGTCGACGCGGACATCACCGGTGCGGCGCTGGTCATCCACCAGTCGACGGACGTGTCCGCGCAGGACATCACGGTGCACGGCCACGAGGGGCTCACCCCGGTCACCGGCGCCGCCATCCTCCGCGCGTACGGCTCGCAGCGGGTGGATGTCGACCGCTCGAGCATCGACGCCGGCTCCTACGGCTTCTTCTACTCCGCGACCGACGGGTCGACCATCACGAACGCGACCGTCGCGAACCTCGTCGAGTACGGGGTCTACGGCCGCAGTGCGGCGAACATCGACGTCAGCGCCACGGCGTTCACCGGGAACTCCGCCGTCGGCCTGTTCGTGGTGACCACGCCCGCGAACGGCATCAGCCACGACATCCGCCTGCACGGCACCACCATGACGGACAACACCGACGGCGTCTCGGTGCTGCAGGGCACCAGCGGCGTCGACATCACCGGCAACACGATCAGCGGCCAGCGCACCGTCGTCACCGCCGGAGGAGCGCACGACCTCGACGTCTCCGGGAACACGATCGGCCAGGCCGGCCTCGAGGGCATCGCCGCGATCACCGTGGCGCCGCTCTGGGAGGACGGCGCCCTCGCCGGATCGTACTCGTCGTCGGGCATCCGGGTGACGGGCAACGCCTTCACCGGTGGCGGCACCTGGCTCGCGGTCGGGACGGCGGACCCCTCCGCGCCGGATGCCGCCCGACGGACCCTGCGGGACCCCGTCCTGGTCACCGGCAACAGCTTTCCGGCGGCCTCCACAGCGATCCGCACGTACCCCAACGCGGTCAGCGGCGACGACACCGCTCCGGCGACCTTCCGCGCCTCGGCCGCCGCTGTCACGCCGCTCGTGGCGGTCGCCGACGGCCCGGTCGCGGTCGACGCGCGCGACTACGACGACCCGAACGACTGGGGCGCCGCGTGCAAGGCCACCGGCTATCTCGACGGCGCGTCCTTCTACGCGGGAGGCGGCGCCGAGGTGCGCGAGCTGACCGACGCGCCCGTGCTCTATCCGATGAACTGCATCGACCTCTCGCTCACCGAGGCCCTCTCCCGCCCGAACGCGGCCGGAGCCGGGGACCTCGTCACGTGGACGCTGACGCCCCACAACGACGGGCCGCGCGCCGCGCCCTCCGGCTGGACGATCACCCAGCTGCTCCCCGCGGGCGCCGAGCTCGTCTCCCTGACCGGCGCGGGCTATACATCGACCGGAGCCACGGCGACCGCGACGGCCGAGCTCCCGGCCGGGGCCGACGGGCCGCCGCTCACCGTCACCGTCCGCGTCACCGCCCCGCCGGCGGGCGCGTCGACGATGCGCAACGTGGCGTATGTCGCGCCGGCGCCCGACACCGACGTGGACGGCGACGGCTATCCCGACACCATGGTCGAGCAGTTCGGGCCGCTCGTCGTGCCGACCATCGACACCGACACCGACGCCTCCGAGACCGACAACGACGCCCAGGGCGTCTGGGCGACGACGGGCGCGAGCGGAGGCGCGACCGGACCCGGCACGACGGCCCTCTCGAACACCGGCGCCGACGTCCTGCCGGTCGTCGCGCTCGGCGGGGGTCTCCTGCTGATCGGAGCCCTGCTCCGGCGGAGGTGGCGCACGCGACGGGCCTGAGC
>JAEWDJ010000118.1 GCA_023390155.1 Actinomycetes bacterium
TCTGCACGACGTTGCCGTGCGGCGGGGCGACGACGGCACCGCCGCCGGAGGACGAGCCGCCGGAGGACCCGCCCGAGGACGAACCGCCGGAGCTCGACCCGCCGCCGGAGCTCGCCGGGGGCCTCGCGGCGGCGGCCGCGGCCTCCTCGGCCGCCTTGCGCTGCGCCTCCTGCGCGGCCTTGACCTGCTCGCCCTGGAGGTAGGCGGCCTCCACCGTCGCGGACGTGTTCTTGAGCGTCGCGAGCTGGGCGACGAGCTCGGTCGACTTGGTCTGCTGCGTGGCGAGCGCCGCCTGCGCCTTGCTCTGCGCCGCCTGGGCGGCGGCGAGTGCGGTGTCCGCCTGCGTGGCGAGCTCCTGCCGGGCCGTCTTGGCCGACGTGGCCTGCGCCTTGAGCGACTCCGCCGCGTTCTTGTCCTTCGTGGCCTGCTCGTAGACGGCCTTCGACTGCTCGGTCAGCTTGCTCATGGTGCCGAGCTGGAACAGGAGCTTGTCCGCGTCGGATCCCGAGCCGCCGCCGTTCAGCATGAGCTGGCCGGTGAGGTCTCCCCCGGACGACTTCGCCAGGTGGGAGGCGAGCAGCCCCGCGCGCATCTGCGACGTCTTGGCCTTCTCGGCCGCGGCGCTCGCCTGCTGCTGAAGGTCGGACTCCTTAGCGGTCGCCGCCTCGAGGGCGTTCTTTGCCTGCAGGTAGGTCTCGGCCGCCTTCGCGGACTCGATGCGCGCAGCGTCGACGCTCGACTGCAGCGAGCCGATCAGCTGCGTGATGTTCTGGATCATCGCCTGCTGGTTCGCCACGTTCGACTTGGCCTGCTGCACGTCGTTCCACGACGGGTAGTCGACGGCCTGCGCCGGGGTGACGATGCCGATGGAGGCGGTGACCGCGCCCATGACGCCGGCGCCGATGGCCAGCCCGGTGCGGGTGCGCGTGCTCTTGTCGTTCTCAGCCAAGGGGTGCCTGCCTGTCTCTCATGAACGGGATGCCGTCGATCTTCTGGTCGTTGATGCGCACCTCGTAGTGCAGGTGGCATCCCGTGGACGCTCCCGTGGTGCCGACGCGCGCGATGGGCTGGCCGGCGCTCACCGACTGCCCGATCCCGACCAGGATGCCGCCGTTGCGGATGTGCGCGTACCCGGTCTTGATGCCGCCGCCGTTGTCGATCAGCACGAAGTTGCCGTAGCTGCCGTTCGGGCCCGCGTAGATCACGGTGCCCTGGTAGGCGGCGTAGATCGGCGCGTTGCACGAGGCGCCGATGTCGATGCCCATGTGGTAGGTGCTCCCCACGCCGCCCGGCGAGGGACGCGAGCCGAAGCCGTCCGTGATCGGGCCGGCGGCCGGGACGGCCCAGCCCTGCGGTCCGACATAGCCGCCGGGGAGGCCGGCGGAACCACGCGCCGCCGCTGCCGCTGCCGCTGCCGCGACTCCGGCTTCGTAGCCGGCGACCGTCTTGGCCGTCGCATCCTGCAGGGCGGCCAGCTGGGCCTGCATGACGACGATCTGCTTCTGCTGCTCGGCGAGCTTGTCCTGCGCCGCCTTCGCCGCCACGATCGCCGCCTCCATCGCGACCTGCGCGGCGGCCTGGAGCTTCGCCCGCTCGGCCTTGGCGACATCGGCCTGCGCCGACAGCGCGTCCGCGGTGTTCTGCGCCTTCTTGGCGTCGGTGTAGACCTTGTTGGACTGCTCGACCAGCTTCGACATGCTGCCGAGATCGGAGAGCAGCTTGTCGGGGTTCGTGCCGGACTTGCCGTTGCCGCTGAGGAAGAGGTTGGCCGTGAGATTGCGGCCGCCGGTGCGGTAGAGCTGCGCCGCGACCTTGCCGGCCTGGGCGCTCGCCGCGTCCGCCTTCTGCTGACTCGCGGCGGCCTGCTTCTCGAGGTTCTGGGCGTCCATGTCCGCCTGGTCGAACTTCGCCTCGGCGACCTGCAGCTCCTCGCCGCGCTTCTCGGCCTCGGCCTGCGTCGTCGCGACCTCGCCCTTCAGCTGCGCGATCAGACCGTTGATCTTGTCGACCTGGGCCGACGCGGCGGCCTGGTTCGCCTTGGCGTTCTGGACGTCCTGCCAGCTCGGGTAGTTGTCCGCGTAGGCGGGGGCGACCGATCCGACCACCGCGATCGCGGCGACGGCGAGGGCGGCGATCCCCGCGCGCAGCGCTCCACTGCGCCGCCCGCGGGCCTTCGCCCCGAATCCACTCGTCTCGCGTCTCATCGTCACCTCGAACCCGCTCGTTTCACATCTCGCTCATGTCTCGTTCGTCACACCAGTCGCACGGGTATCGCTGATCAACTCGTGCAACTTTACCAACATGCACTCGCGGAGCCCAGGGTCGGAAGGCTCGGCGGGGTCGGCGGCGCGCGACTCACGCGGACGGCGGGGGGAGCCGTCGCTCGCCATTCACTCACGCGAACCCGCCTCACCGGGACATTTCCGTGGGGCGTCGCCCGATCCGCGACCCCCTTCGGGGGACATCCCACGCCAGACCCGCCCGGGATGCAGGCCCGATTCGCGTTCCGCCCGCATCTTCCGTATGCTTATGCGTCGGTGGTCGTCGTGAAACGAAAGTCGAACGAGACAACCCGGCCCCATCGTTTAGCGGCCTAGGACACCGCCCTTTCACGGCGGCAGCACGGGTTCGAATCCCGTTGGGGTCACCCGTCCTCGCAAGCAGTGGGCGTCATTTATAATTGAACAAACAGTTTGGCCCTGTAGCGCAGTTGGTTAGCGTGCCGCCCTGTCACGGCGGAGGTCGCGGGTTCAAGTCCCGTCAGGGTCGCCACGGCGACAAGCCCTTCCCCTCGGAAGGGCTTCCGTCTATCACCGCCTCGGCGGTGAGGCTCTGTAGCTCAGTTGGTAGAGCGTTCGACTGAAAATCGAAAGGTCACCGGATCGATGCCGGTCGGAGCCACCGAGAAGAACCCCTGGGTCAGCCCTGGGGTTTTTCTTTTTCTCCTGCGGGTGTCACAGTGCACCTCGGGCAGGCGGCTCGTCCGCGCGCTGGGATTGCCCCGCCGCAGTGGAGAGCGCTACGTGGCCGCTGCTGCCGCGCCGCCCGGGCGATTTCGCATGCAAGGACCCGTAAAACAGAGGACCGCGACTTCTCAGTCGCGGTCCTCTGAACGCTGTTGGGTGGTTGCCCCCCCACCAACTGTCAAAATGGGTTTCGTCGTCGTGGGCACGGAGAGTTTGATCGGGCCCAGTTCGACAACGCCAGGTTAAGTGGTTACGAACGGCGGCGCAAGGACCCCTCTTGGCGGGTCACCGGGTCGTTGCTCGGCGTAATGGTGAAAAACCGATTGACGCCGCCCTTGCAGTCGTGCAATCTATGACCATGGGCAAAGCTGCCCTGCTGGCCGTCGGATATGGAATTGCACTTCCTCGACACGGGTCGGCGTCAGAATGGGACGGGAGGTTCGGGGTCTTGAGATGTATCTGGTGATTTCGTTCCTGGCTCCTCCCTGGTCGTCGCGTACGAACTCTTCCTCATAGCCCCGGGCCTCCTGTTTCTCACCGCGTCATCAGACGCAGCTTGGAGAAACACAGTGACAACGATTCAGCCACCGGTCTCCCCCGGCGACGACCACGTGGCCGCCCCTCCCCCTCTCCTCAGCACCCCGGGGATCGATCACCTGGCAGATCCTCCGCCGGTTCTTGCGAGCCTCGGTCAGCCCGATGCCCCGACCTGCGGCGCCCCCGCCGCCGCTGCCGAACCGGAACTCGACGGCAGCGCGGGCAGCACTGACAGCATCGATGCCTCCGACACGAGCCTGCCGAAGCTGCTGACCTGGCTCAGCTCGGTTTCTCGGGGCACAGCGTCGAAGGCGACCGCGCTCCTCGCTGCCGCGACCGGGCTCACCTCGGGCCTCACGCAGCTTTTCACGGCAACGACCTGGACCGAGCGCATCATCGCCTCGGCTACCGCGGCAGGCGTGGTGGCGAGCACCGTTCTGCTCTTCCTCGTCACGGCTCGCGGAGACAAGGGAGTCGTCGCGGGACACTTCGCGCGAGCGATGGTCGTGGCCGTGACCATCGGCTACGGGGTCATCACGCTGTGGGCGGTGGCTACCAACCTCGGCGCGGACGGCGCGTGGGTGCGGATCCTGAGCGGGCTCTCGCTCGTCTTGCTCATCTCCACGTTCGCTTTGGCCGCTCGCTCGGCCGATCGTGAACCTCCGGGCGCCCAGGCCGCGTACGCTCGCGCACAGAAGGTTCTGTTCTTCCTGCTCGGCACCGCTGTCTTCGGCGCCGGCACTGCTCTCATCGGCCGGGGTCTGCACGATGCCCACGGCAGGCTGACGTACGACGCTCTGCCACCTTTCGCCGAAGGCGCCCTCGTCTGCCTCCTCGGGTTGGCACTGCAGCTCTCCCGACGAGCGGTGGCCGCCATCGCGACGATCGGGACAGGCGTGATGATCGCGATCTTCGGCATCGCGAGCATGCTCAAGGGCGAGATGGACTTCGGAAGCTGGACCGCTGGCGTCGGCGCGAGCACCATTGTGGTCGGCGTCGCTTTCCACGGTCAGTTCGCGGCTCTCGGGAAACTGGGGTTCGCCGCCGGTGCTCTGACCTCCGCGGGAGTCGCGGTCTACGCGTTCGAGACGCACACCATGGCGTTCTGCTTCACGATGTGCACCGTCTCCCTGCTCCTGGGCGTGGTCACTGTTGTCCTCTCCATCGTGCCGATCGGAGTCTGGCAATTCGAAGCCTCAGACGATCACCGTCCGTGGAGTTTTCCGTGGGTCATCGCCGTCGGCGCATCCGGGATCGTGAGCGGCACGGCCGTCGGGATTGTGGCCGGACTGCTGTACGTGAATACTCCGGCGACCACGGTCGCACAGTTCGCCGGTGTCTCCGCCTCGCTCATGGTGATCGGGATCCTGGTGATCGCGTCGAGCCGGCGTATCGGTCGACTGCCACAAGTTGAGATGCGGCCGTAGAAGAGTGATAGCCAGCTGATCGCCCTCGGTCACAAGCCAGACGAGGGCGATCAGCGTTCCGCGCCCGGCACGGCGGTGCCAGCCGGCAGGCGCACTGCGGCGTCGTTTCTGCCGCATCGGACTCGGCCTACTAGGGCGCCCAGTCTCGGACGAACGGCAAGAAACTAGAAGCGTCACACCCCTAGGTTGAGATCAACGATCTTGGACGAGCCGCCTCCGTCATCGAGCGCCGCCGTAGCGTTGCCGGTGAGGTTGTTGGAGGTGACGACGTAGTCGTTCACGGCGGCCGAGATCTTGACGCCTACTCCGGTGGGCTTGGCGGTGGGATAGTTTCCGTTCGTCCGGATGGAATTGCCGCTGATGACGGTGCCGGAGGTGGCCGAATCGAGCAGCACTCCATAGCCACCGGCCGCACCCTGCCCGTTCAGGCTGATGTCGGTGCCGACGATCGTCCACGCGCCGGACTCGGCGAAGATGCCAGAACCGAAGGCGTTGAACATCTTGCAGCCCGAGACCGTGACATTGGATGGGTGGAGGATCGCCCCCGGATGGACCCGGAGCAGGCAGCCCTCCGGATGGCCCGCTTGCCCGCTGAACCCCGAGTTGCTGAACCACGTGTTCTGGAAGGTCAGCACGTAGACGCCGTTCGCCTTGATCTCGACGTTGTGACCGTACGAGCCGTCGAGCACGGCCTCGTTGAAGATGATCTCGCGGTTGGCGGAGCCGCCGAGCGCATCGTCGATAAGGACGTTCGTGCCGTTGAGATAGCACAGGAACTCGTCGAAGTAAACGCCGCCGACGCCGCCGCCGATGTGCACGCCGATAGGCGTGAACGAGCACAAGGTGCCGCCGGTGATCCAGATGTCGGCGCCCACCTGATTGCCCCAGCAGGTGATCCCCTTGTTCTGGGCGAGCAGTTTGCAGTTCTCGACGACGACGATGGTGAAATCGTGGAAGGTGAAGGAGTCCCACAGGTAGTTGGGATCGGAATACACGCGGGAAACCGCTTGCACATTGCAGATCCGCATGTCCTGCACGCCATCCATCGCGAGCGCCGCACCACTGGTCTTCCTGACCGTCGACATGATCGCGAAGTCCTCGAACAGCCCGTTTGCCACGAGCGGTGCGCTCGAAGACGATCGGGCGACCCGGATGATGTCGCCGGCGGCGAACGCGCAGGCGATGACACTCGAGGCACCCTCGCCGGCGAACGTCATGCTCGCAGCGGAAATGAGCAGCGTCGCCGTGGTCTTATATGTGCCGGATGGCAGGTAGACCGTTCCGCCTCCGGCCGCCTGCGCCGCGGTGATCGCGCCTTGGATGCCGGCCGTGTCGTCGTGCGACCCGTCGCCTGTCGCGCCGTAATCCTTCACGTTGAACACATCGGGCACTCCCGTCGTGATCGTCTTCGGCTTGGGCTTGGCGCGCTCGACGGCTTGCGCGGGCTGGGCCGCAACGATGGCGGGGACGAGTGCGGCAGCCGCGGCGAGCCCGCCAGCGGCAGCGGTGCCCAGAAATGTCCTGCGACCTGGTGCGCCGGATGTCTGGGCAGCGGGTGTGGCTGATCGTTTCATGACTCCTCCTCGAGTCCGTGCTCTAGTGATGGGTTGGATCGGTAGTGCAGAATGACGGCGGATCGGCCCGCCCACGAGGACGCCGCGGCGGTCTCAGTCGACCGCGAGAGCCCTCCTCAGGTAGGCGAGCCGATCATGGATGGCCCGCTGGGCAGTACTGGTAGTGGTCAGACCGTCGAAGCCGTGGAACGCCCCGGCCCACATGTGCGCCTCGACCGGGACCCCGGCGCGGCTCAGACGCGCGACGAAGTCGAGTTCCTCGTCGCGGAACAGGTCTACCTGTCCGATCTCTACGAAAGTGGGGGGAAAGCCCGCCAGGTCTGTTGCGCGAGCAGGAGCGGCTTCCTCCGGCACCGGGTGCAGCCCCGCCAGATACCAGGTCCAGCTCTGCAGGTTGGATGGCCGGTCCCAGAAATGAGCCACCGGGAGTTCGAACGTGGACGGCTGGGCGTTCCGGTCATCCAGCTGCGGCTGCACGAGCACCAGCGCGTCGGGCACGGGCGCCGCGTCGGCGATCAGCCGAACGGTCAGGCCCGCCGCCAGCAGACCACCAGCGCTTCCTCCCATGAGAACGAGACGCGAGATATCGATATCGTCGCCGAGTCCACCGTCCGCCGTGCGCCTCCAGACGGCGTGCACATCGTCGAGCGCCGCGGGATACGGGTGCTCGGGAGCGAGCCGGTAGTCGGGGACGACCATCGAACAGCCGAGTTCCATGGCGGCGGCGGTGTTCGCGCTGAGCACCGAGCGGTGACTGCCCGCGATGAGCCCGCCGCCGTGGATGTTCACCACGGTTCCCCGCGAGGATGCGCCCGCGGGCGGTCGCACGACGATGCAGGGCACCCCGCCGATGTCGCGCTCCTCGATGCGGGCTCCGGTCGCCGCGCGCACGTCCGCGACGGATTCCTCGTACTGGGCCATGGCCTCGCGGAGGCGGGCGACACCCTCGATCCCGTCGACGAAAGGGCGGGAGGCGTTCTCCGCCGGCAGGTGCGCGGCGAGTTCGGCATCGATCGGGGGCCGCGGGTTCACTTGAGTGCTCCCGCCACCATGCCCTGCGTGATCTGCCGGTTGAAGAGCACGAAGAGCAGGAAGGGCAACGCGGCCGAGAGCAACAGTCCGGCGGCGATGATCGCGTCCTGGACGAGGGTGGGATTCTGCACGCTCTGCCGCAGGAGGGTGATGGCGACCGGAAGGGTGCGGTGCTCCGGGCTCGACATGATCAGCAGCGAGAACAGCAGCTCATTCCAGAGTCCGAGGAAGGTGAACGTGCCCAAAGTGACGAAAGCGGGCCGAGCGAGCGGGACGGCAACGCTGCGGAAAACACGGAACGGTGAGGCACCGTCGATCCGCGCCGACTCCACCAGTTCCTTCGGTATGGCCATGAAGAAGGTGGCCATCATGTAGACGCCTGCAGGAATGCTGAGCCCGACGTAGAGGAGGATCAGTCCGGGATAGGTGTCCACCAGCCCCAGGTCGAGGATCACCTTGAAGATCGGGGGGATCAGCACGGTCACCGGAAGCACCATGATGATCATGATCAGCCGTAGCAGCAGCGCCCGGAACGGGAAACGGAGAAAGGCGAAAGCGAATCCCGACATGCATCCCAGGATCACGGTGATCACCGTGCCCGCGCCGACCGTGACCACGCTGTTCACGAACGAGATGCCCAGGTCGCCCGAGAGTGCAGTGACGAAATTCTGGATCGTCGGAGGTATCGGCAACCCGAGCTTGTTATCGGCGTAGTCCTGCGGTGTCTTGAGCGACGTGAAGGCCATGAACACGAAGGGGTAGATCGTCGAGACCGCGACGGCCGCGCAGACGACCACGACGGTGAACCGGGCGGGCGAGAGCCGTCGGCGCCGACGGCGAGGAGGGAGCGGCGTCGGGGCGGTGCTTTCGACTGCCTCGCGTGATGGGTGGAGTGCGGTCACAGTGGGGTCCCCGAATCGTCGAACATGTTCTCCCCTCGCCGGCGCGACAGCCGCAGGAAGATCACGAGGAGGACGCCGATCAGCAGGAAGAGCGTGATGCCGATGGCTGTCGCGTACCCAGGCGCGCCATACCGGAAGGCCTGGTTGTAGATAAAGAGATCGACCGTCGTCGATGAATAGCCGGGACCGCCTTGCGAAAACGCATATCCGAGCACGATGGCGGAGGAGAAGGCCATGATGACGACCATGACGGTCCAGTACTCCACCACGCCCCGCACGGAAGGTACGGTCACATACCAGAACCGCTGGAACCAGCCGGCTCCGTCGATCCTCGCCGCCTCGTAGAGGCTCTCGTCGACGGCGGAGAGCCCGGCGCTGAAGAGCAGTACTCCCAGGCCGAAGGTCGACCAGATGAGCATGCCCGCGACGATCCACATCACCAGTGTCGTGTCCACTGTCCAGTTGATCGCGAGAGCGCCCAGGCCGATGGATCGCAACACGATGTTGACGGGTCCGTCCGGCCCCAGGATGATCACGAAGAGCACGCCGATGACCGCGGGCGAGACGAGCACCGGAAGCACGTACGAGATCTTGAAGAATGACGCGCCGGGGACGCGGTCGTGGATCACGGCCGCGAGCAACAGGGGCACCAGCACCCACACCGGTGCCAGCAGGAGGATCTTGCCGGCGTTTCCGAGCGCCGTCACCAGCACGGGGTCGTGGAACATGCGGATGAAGTTGTCGAACCCGTTGAACACCGGCTGGCGGATCCCGTCCCACTGGGTGAAGGCGATGAAGGAACCTTGGATGACCGGCCAGACCCGGAGCAGGACGATGATGAGCATCGTCGGCCCGAGGAACAGCGCGAGCGTGCCGATCGACGAGTACTTGCGCACCCGGCGCCGATCGCTGCCGGGCCGCGGAGGGGCGCCCGTTCTCGTGGTTGTGCTCACCATCGTCCCGCCCCGGCCTACTTCGCCATGAGGACCGGATACTGCTGCTTGCGCGAGTCCTCGGTCGCCTGAAGCGCTTCCTTCAGAGTGGTCTGACCGAGCATCACCAGCTCGAGCTGGTTCTGATAGATCTCGTTCGTCTTGGCATCCTGCAGGTTGTGCACGGGAAGGAAGGTCTTCTCTCCGCTCTTCAGCATGTCGACCAACGGCGCTGCGCCCGCGTGCGTCTTGAGGAACTCATCGAAGGTCACACCGGTGTTGTTCGGGAAGTAGCCCGCCTTGTCGAGCCTCTCCTGCTGGAACTTCGCGCTCTCCTGGAACAGCGCGAGCTCAGCGGCGAGCTTCTTGTGCTGCGAGAACGTCGTCACCGCCCAGACGTTCATCGCTCCCGCAGGGAGGAATTCCGGCTTGGTCGTGTTCTCGACCGACGGGATGAACCGCACGTCCGGACCGATGTTCGGGTCCTGCATGTAGGCGAACTGGCTGTAGATCGTGAACTGCATCGCCGCCTTGCCGTCCTGGAACTTCTGGAAGCCGTCCGGATACCACGGAGTCGCCGGCATGTTCGGGTCGAAGCACTTGCCGTCCACGAGCTTCATGACTCCGTCGGCTGCGTCTGCGAAGGGAGACTTGTCGAACGGCTGGGTGTAGGTCGCCGCCTTCTGCGCCTGAGCCGTGGTTGCCGAGCCGGCGAACAGTGTCGACGTGGCCCACCCGCTGAGATAGCCCTCCTTGTTGCCTCCGCCGATCGGTGTGATCCCGGCGGCGTTCAGCGCGGTGCACGCCTTGAGGATCTCGTCGGTCGACGTCGGCGGGTCGTCCGGATCGAGGCCTGCCTGCTCGAACAGCTTGCTGTTGTAGGAGATGCCGAGGCCCTGAAGGCCGATCGGGACGCCGTACGTCTGGTCGTCGAACGTGACGCCCTCCCAGCCGGTGAGACTGTCGCGCTCTTTCTGGGAGATGTACTTGTCGATCGGCACGAGCGAAGGCTTCAGTGTCAGCACGTCACCCCACGCCCAGATCATCACCAGGTCCGGCCCGTTCTTGGATTGGGCGGCGGCCTGCATGAGCTGGTGGATGGTGGCGGGGTCAGCGGGCTGGGCGATGCGGTCGACCTTCACACCGGGGTGCTCCTTCGCGAATTCCGCGTCGACCTGGTCCATCACCGCCTTCCAGTTCTTGTCGCTTCCGACGAGCAGGTCCCAGACCTTGATCGTTCCCGTCGAGGCGCCGTCGTCGCCCGAGGACGACCCCGACTGGGCGCAGGCGGCAACGCCGAAGACGACGGCTGCCGCGGCGGCGATCGACAGTGATCGCCTCATGGTGCGTTGCATTCCGACTCCATTTCTCTGATGTTCGACTCGCAGGGGGTGTGCGAGAGGTCAGTGCTAGGCGATGCTCGCCGTGAGCGGGCTGCCGTCGCGGCGCTCCCAGCCGACGGCGAAGAGGTTGAAGGTGGCTCCGTTGCTGGGGTGCTCCGCAGCGCGCTCGCGGTCCAGGCGGACGCCGAGGCCGGGACGCTCCGGAACGGTGAACCCACCTGCGACCGGGTCGACGGCCATCGGGGTGTCTACGAGATCCAGCACCCACGAGTCGGCGAAGTCGTTGAAGTGTTCGAGGATCTGGAAGTTCGGGGTCGCTACGCCGACGTGCACGTTGGCCGCGGTCCCCACGGGTCCGCATACGTTGTGCGGGGCGACAGGTACGTTGTACGCCGAGGCCCAGGCGGAGACGCGGCGGATTCCCGTGAATCCGCCGAAGTGGGTCATGTCGACCTGCACCGTGTCGACGAGCCCCTCCTCGAGCAGGGGTGCGAGCTCCTCCAACTCATGGATGCGCTCCCCGGTGGCGATCGGCAGCCGCGTGGCGCGTCGCACATTCCGCAGACCGTGCACGTTCCCCGGCGGGACCGGCTCCTCGATCCAGGTGGGCGAGACGTGCTCGAGGGCCGCAGCGGCGCGGATGGCCGTCGCGGAGCGGAACCGGCCGTGCATCTCGATCATGATCTGCACATCCTCGCCGACCGCCTCGCGCACCGCCTCGACGATGCTCACGGACCGGCGGAGCTCGGCCTCGCTGAGGTCGGCCGTCGCGGCGCCGAACGGATCGAGCTTCAGGCCTCGGTAGCCTCGCGCGACCACGGTCCTCGAGAGGTCCGCGATGGCGTCGGGCTCCCGATCGCCCTGGTACCAGCCGTTGGCGTAGGTGGGCACGACGTCTCGGACGCGGCCGCCGAGCAGCCGCCAGACGGGCTGGTCGCACGCCTGACCGATGAGATCCCAGCACGCGATGTCGATAGCCGCCAGTGCGGACTGGGCCACCTCGCCGGCCCGGCCATACTCCTTCCAGAGGACTCCGCCCGCGATACGCTCCACGTCGAACGGGTCCGACCCGATCACGTACCGGTCGCCGAGCTCTCGGATCGCGGCGAGAAGCGTCTCGGTCTTGTTCACCATCCTGACCTCGCCGACGCCGACGCGGCCGTCGTCTGTCTCGAGCTCGACGAATGTCAGCTCACGCCATGGCGTGCCGACGACCGTCGTGACGATCTGCGTAATCTTCATCGATTCACCCTCGTGTCTCTCGGCGGGCTTCAGTGCCCTGTAGCCGAAAGTATCAGATAGGTTTGGGGCGAAGTCAACAAGAGATTTCGCGATCCCGTTCGCCGAGGCTCAGCGGAGCGCGGCAGTCAGGTCGCGCTCGGTACTGCGGAGATGGGCGCGCATCGCGGCGCCGGCACCGGCTTCGTCCCGCCGTTCGACGCACTCCAGGATCTTCGCGTGCTGGTCACACACCTCGTCGAGACGGCGCCCCAATCGCTCGTGGCCCAAGACGCTCTGAACACGGGACGAACGCTGAGAGTCCGACAGCTCTTCGATGAGGATCGTGAGCATCTGGTTCCCGCTCGCGGCGGCGAGGAGCTCGTGGAACTGGATGTCGGCTTCGCTGAACTCGACGGGGGCGTCCACGGTGCGACGCATGTCGTCGATGGCAGCCTGCATCGCGCCGACGCTCGCCCTGCTGGCATTGCGGGCGGCGAGCACGGCGACCTGGACCTCGATCGCCTGGCGCACCTCCAGCAGATCCAGCAACGCGCGCGGATCGCGGCGGATCGCGGTCCGGAAGAAGTCGCCCACTCCCTTGCCGTTCGGGGCGGCGACGACGGGCTTCCGACCGTTGTGCACCTCGATCAGCCCGCGGGCGCTGAGCTGCCGCATCCCTTCTCGGACGGTCAACCTGCTCACGCCGAGATCGGCCGCGAGCGATCCTTCCGACGGAAGTTCGTGTCCCGGCTCCAGCTCCTCGAACACCAATTGCTCGACGCGTTCGACGACGCGCCGCATCGCCCCGCTGGCCGGCTCGGGCCGCTCGCCCTTCCCCGTGGTCTCACTCATGTCGCGTCCCCTGTTCGAGATTCTCACAAGGGTAGAACGCCTCGGCGCCGTGCGCGATGAAATTGCCCCTTGACGCGTCAAACCTATCAGATAGAGTTTGCTTGCCGAGGCGCGCAGCGCGCCCCGAACCCATTCTCGAGGAGGAGAAATGAGCGACCGACGACCCCTGACCGCAGCCGTGATCGGGGCCGGAGCCGGGGGCACCCTGAGCATCGATGCACTCATCGCGTCCGACGATTTCCGCCTGGTGGCGGTCGCGGACATGAGCGAGGCGGCCCTCGAGCGGGTGCGCGCCAAGGACGCGGAGATCCGCACGTACACGAGCGCCGAGGAGCTGTTCGCGTCGAGTCCGACCGACGTGGTCTGCGTGTCCACCTACGCCCCCACTCACCTGCCCCTCACGCGAGCCGCTCTGCAGGTCCCCGGTCTCGCGGGACTCCTCGTCGAGAAACCACTGGGCGACACCACCGCCGCCGGCCGCGAGATCCTCAGCCTGATCAAGGAGGCCGACCTCCCCGTGGTCGTCCCGCACGGGCTGATGGCGCAGGCCGCCGCCCTCGAGATCGTCGAGCGGGTGCACGGCGGGGACATCGGGACGCTGCGCGTGGTGGAGATCGAGTGCACCAACTGGGACATCATCAACGCGGGCATCCACTGGCTCCAGTTCTTCGTCTCCCTCACCGGAGGCGAGCCTGTGGAGTTCGTCCTTGCCGCCGCCGACGCGTCCACCCGTACCTTCCGCGACGGGATGCAGGTCGAGACCGATGCCATCACGCTCGCTCGCAGCGCCTCCGGCGTCCGGGTCATCATGCACACCGGCGACGTGGTGCCCATGTCACGCGATGACACCGTCGCACTGTTCCGCATCATCGGCGACACCGGCTACATCGAATTCGGCGCCTACGAGACCTACTACACCCTGGTCTCGGGGGCGAACGGCCGGATGCGGGTACACGTGACCCCGTTCGAGGTGAGCGGGCATCAGCGACACCTCGAGTATCTCGCCCGGCAGATCGTCGACGGCACACGCGACTACAGCATCCCCGATTCCTCTCTGCAGGCGCTGGAAGTGGTGGAGGCGGCCTATCGCTCGGCGCGCGAACACGGCACGGTCACCCTGCCGGTGGACGGACCGCAGCCTCCACGCCCGGACGATTGGAACCCCGGCTCGCCCTACTCGGGCGTCGGCGGCGGACGCAACGGACGGGAACTCTGATGGCGGCCAGGATCGGCGTCGTCGGCGCGAGCTGGCGCGCAGAGTACTTCATCCGCGCAGCCTCGCTCCTTCCGGAGCAGTTCGAGGTCACTCGGGTCCTGACCCGCACCGAAGAGTCGGGTGAGCAGGCCGCGGCGAAGTGGGGGGTCACCGCGACGACCTCATTCGACGAGTTCTGCGGCGGCTCCTACGACTTCGTCGTCGTGGCGACGCCGCCCGCGACCGCACCCGGCCTCACCATGGCACTCGCTCGCGCAGGCCACGCGGTGCTCACGGAGACGCCTCCCGCGCCGACACGGGAGGCCCTGTTCGCGTTCTACGACGAAGTCAAGGATCTCCGCGTGCAAGTGGCTGAGCAATACCGATTCCAGGCGCACCTCGCCGCCCGGCTGGCGCTGGCCCGTTCGGGCCGGATCGGTGACGTGTCGTTCACTCGGATGTCCGTAGCACACGGATACCACGGCGTAAGTCTGATCCGCGCCTTCCTCGGTGTCGGATTCGAGCCGGTCGAAGTTTCCGGCTGGGCGGCGCGAATGCCCGTGATATCTGTCCGCGGACGGGATGACTGGCAGGATGACCCGGCCGAATACGCTCCGGACCGAACCATCGCACGACTGGGCTTCGCACAGACGAGCGCGGTGTATGAATTCGACTTCGAGCAGTACTTCTCGCCCATCCGACCCCGGCACATCGAAGTCTACGGCGAGCGGGGCCAGCTTTTCGATGACGAGGCGTCGTACGTCGTCGCTCCCCGGCAGGTGACCCGCGGCCGCCTGCAGCGGAACGCCACCGGGATCGACGGCGACCTCGAAGGCTGGTTCGTCGACTCCATCGCCTGGGGCGACGACGTCCTCTGGCGTAACCGCTTCCGCGGCGTCCGCCTGAACGACGACGAGCTCGCGGTCGCCGAACTCATGCACCGCATGGCCTCCTATGCCGGTGGAGGCGAACCGGTCTACCCGGTTGCCGACGGCTGTCACGATCAATTGCTCAGCCTCGCCATCGATGAGGCGGTGGCCACCGGAGCCCCGGTGCACGTCGCCGACGCTCCCTGGGCAGCCCAGGCCAGCGTGCTCGCCGCAGGACCGGCGGCATGAGCGCGCTGATCGACTGGGGCAACTCGACGATCCGGCTGCGGCTCGCCCTCGAGGAGGGCCGGGCCGTCGTCGTGGGGCTCGACGTCGCCGGCCGAGCGTCGGACGATATCCCCGCGCGCGTCGCCACAGCGCCGGCAGAGGTCCTGATCGCCGGAGGCCGCCTGCCCCAAGGGCAACGGCACGTCGCACTCGGGACCTCGGCTGCGCTCCGGTACGAGGGGCACGAGCTCCGCCAACAGGACGGCCGGTCGGAACTGGTGGTCGTTCAACGGACACCAGAGGGTATCGTCCTCCGGTCCACGTTCTCGGTCTTCGGCGAGCTGCCTGTACTGCGGGTGCAGCAGGAACTGACCAACGAGTCCTCCTCCGCCGTCACACTCGAACACGTGTCGAGCTTGACGCTCAACGGCTTCGTGCGATTCCGCGACGATGATTGGCGCGAGCGGGTGCGCCTTCGCGTGCCCCACAACACCCTCTTCGCCGAGTTCAACTGGACGGAGCACACGCTCCCGTCATTGGGGATCGTCGATGTCGGCTTCACCGAAGAGGGCGTGCACTCGTCGAAGGCGCGTGTCTCCGTCTCGAGCATCGGCACGCAGTCCACGACGGAGTACCTGCCGATGGGTGCACTCGAGGACCTCGGCGCCGACCGAACGTGGGCGTGGCAGATCGAGGCCAACGGATCGTGGCAATGGGAGATCGGCGACCACCTGGCCGCCGTCTACCTTTCAGCGGGTGGGCCCAACGACCAGGAGCACCACTGGCATCGCGTGCTGCAGCCCGGCGAGTCGTTCTCCGCCGTTCCGATCGCGATCGCCTGCACGCCCGGCCGGTTGGAGGACGCCCTCCGACCGCTCACCCAGTACCGTCGGCTCATCCGGCGCCCCAACGCGGACGATGAGCGACTGCCGGTCATCTTCAATGACTTCATGAACGCCTTGATGGCCGACCCGACCGAAGAGAAGCTCTTGCCGGTGATCGCCGCCGCCGCTGCCGCGGGAAGCGAGTACTTCTGCGTCGACGCCGGCTGGTACGCCGACGAGACCGGCTGGTGGAACACCGTCGGCGAGTGGACGGAGTCGAGCGTCCGGTTCCCGGACGGATTCGTCCGGGTCTTCGACGCCATCCGGACCGCGGGGATGATCCCGGGGCTGTGGCTGGAGCCCGACGTGGTCGGAGTCGAGAGCCCGGTCGCCGACCGGCTGCCCGCGTCAGCGTTCTTCACGCGGCACGGCGCACGCGTGGACAGCCAGGGCAGACACCAGCTCGACTTCCGCTCACCGGCCGTGACCGGTCGTCTCGATGCCGTCGTCGACAGGCTCGTCGCGGATTACGGTCTCGGCTACCTCAAATTCGACTACAACATCAACGGCGGCATCGGCTCGACGAACGGTTCCGCCAGCGCCGGCGACGCCCTGCTGGAGCATCACCGCGCATTCCTCCGCTGGGTCAGGGGCCTGTTCGAACGGCACCCCGACCTCGTCATCGAGAACTGCTCGAGTGGGGGCGCTCGTATCGACTACGCCACGATGGCGGAGTTCTCCATTCTCTCGACCAGCGACCAGACCGACCACATCCGCTCGGCCACCATCGCGGCGGGAGCCCCCAGCGGTGTCGCCCCGGAGCAGGCCGCAGTGTGGGTTTACCCACAACCCGAGTTCGACCCCGAGGAACTGCGGTTCTCGATCGTGAACGGCATGCTGGCGAGGCCCCAGCTCAGCGGCGGGATGTGGAAGCTCGACGACACGCAGCTCGCAACCGTTGCGAGCGCCATGACCGTCTACCGCTCCTACCGTGAACGCATCCCGACGATGACGCCGATCTGGCCTCTCGGGCTCCCCGGATGGGACGACGCCTGGGTCGCACAGGGACTCACCGACGACGATGGAGTGCTCCTCTCCGTCTGGCGCCGCGGAGGAGAGGAGTCGGTCAGCCTGCACCTGCCCTCCTCCCTGCCGCACCGAGCGGAGGTGCTGTTCCCGACCGATGTCGAGACAGGCCTCGCGTGGGAGGGAGACGACCTCGTGGTGTCGTTGTCCTCCAGCCCGAGCGCCAGGCTCATCCGAATCGGATGAGCGACGGGGTGCGCGTCGCTCCGCCGCGCACCCCGTCCCGATAGCCGGAAAGACGATCCGGTAAAATGCACATCTACCGCGGCCGCGGGAGAGGAGTGCATTCGATGTCAGGCATCCCGACGGACCTGCCCGCGTCTCACGACCGGCTGGTCGGATCGGATCGGGTGCTCGCCGTGCTCACCGCGCTCGCGACGCGCCCGGAGGGTGCCACTCTGGACGAGCTCGCCCAGGCAGTGAGGAGCCCCAAGTCGACGGTCCATCGAGCACTCGCATCCCTGCGGCGCGCGAACTTCGCGGCTCAACTCGGGCGTGGAGTGTATGTGGTCGGCGACGAATTCCTGCGTCTCGCCCTCGAGAACCAGGCAGCGCGACCGGACCGCCTCGCCGTCGATCCGGTGCTCCGCCGACTGAGCCAGCGATTCGAGGAGACCGTCCACTATGCCGTGCTCGACGGCGACGAGGTCGTGTATCGGTCCAAGGTCGACCCCGCGTCGGGTTCGGTGCGGCTGACATCGGTGATCGGCGGCCGCAATCCCGCCTACCGTACCGCCGTCGGCAAGCTCCTCCTCAGCCTCACCTGCGCCGACCGGGACGACCTCGCCGCCGTCGTCGGGGCCGGACCGTGGGAGCGCCGCACGGAGAACACGATCACCACGCTGGGTGCGCTCTGGGACGACCTGCAGCTCACCAGGGAGCGCGAATGGGCGGTTGACGACCAGGAGAACGAACTCGGCATCAACTGCTTGGCCGTCCCGGGTCGCTTCGGCCCCGGCGGGGCCGTCACCGGCGCTGTGAGCGTGAGCGCCCTCGCGTTCAGGCTGCCGCTCGCGGATCTCGTCGCGCGCGTGGACGAGATCCGCGAGATCACGGAAGGCCGCCGGCCGACCGCTCAGTAGGTGGCCCGGCCCCCGCTGATGTCGTAGACGGCACCGGTCGAGAAGCTGACCCTGTCCGAGGCGAGCCAGGCGATCAGCTCGGCGACCTCTTCCGCCCGACCGACGCGCTTCATCGGAATGAGGTTGGTGATGTGCGCAAGCACCTCGGGCGCGGTGTCGTCGTTCATCGGTGTCGCGATGACCGCAGGTGCGATCGCGTTGACAAGTACCCCTGTCGTGGCCAGCTCCTTGCCCGCGGATTTCGTGAGGCCGATCACGGCCGCCTTCGAGGCGGAATAGATGGAGAGGTTGGGGTTGCCGTCCTTGCCCGCCATGCTGGCGATGTTGACGACGCGCCCCCAACCGCGCTCCACCATGCCGGGGACGAACGCACGCATCATCGCGACGGTCCCCACCACGTTGACACCCAGGACCGCCAGCCATTGGTCGGACGAGGTCGACAGCAGGGGCGCGTTCGGACCGACGATGCCGGCGGAGTTGACCAGGATGTCGATGGCGCCGAGTCGGCCGGCCGCCTCGGTCACCGCACGATCGTCGGTGATGTCGAGGACGATGTCGCAGTCTCCGCCGAGATCGACGCGGATGACGTCGACACCATCGGCGCTGAGTCGCGCGGCGGTGGCGGCGCCGAGTCCGCTCGCGCCGCCGGTGACGAGTGCACGGGTCATGGGGTACCTCCTGAGTCACGGATGTCGATGTGGAACTTCGGGCCCGGTCCTGCCGTCGCCGGTCTTCCTCCCGCGAGGATGGCGGGCACCTCGGCGAGCGGCACCGTGGCGGCGATTAGCGGCCGAGGGTCGACCGCGCCGGAAGCGTAGGCGGCGATGGTGCCGTCCAGCCCCGGCGAAGCACTCAGAATGCCGACCGCTGTGATGTCGGCGAGCGCGAGAGCCCGGGTGTCGAGGAGGCTCGGACTCCCGGCGAGGCCGACGAAGACGACCCGCCGTCCCGGCTCCACCAGCTCAACGGCCCGCGCCGGAAGGTGCGGAGCGTTCGAAGCGTCGATCACCGCGTCCCACGGCAGCTCGGGCAGGGCGTCCTCCGACCACGTCTGGTCGAAGCCCAGCGATTGAGCGAAGCGAAGCGAGCGAGCGCTGCGCCCGAGCAGATGCACGTCCGCTCCCCGCGAACGGGCGAACATCGCTGCGAGCAGTCCTATCGTTCCCGCCCCGAACACGAGCACCCGTTCGCCAGGGCCGACCTGGGAGGCCTCCGCGGCGCGGAAGGCGTTGCCACCCGGCTCGACCAGAGCCCCAGCGGCGTCGTCGACGCCGTCCGGGAGAGCGCGAAGTGAGGACGCCGGAACGGCCACCTGCTCCGCCAGCGCGCCTGGGCGCCCGTCCCGTACGCCCAGTTCGCCCCGAAACGCGCACACGTGCTGGTAGCCCGAGAGACAACGGCGGCAGCGACCGCAACCGAGCATGGTGTCGCCGGTGACGCGGCGACCGAGCCAGGCCGGGTCGACCTCATCCCCGAGCTGGGAGACGGTGCCCATCCATTCATGGCCGATGCGCACCGGATACGTCGTCACACCCTCGTGCAGGTACTGCATCTCGCCGGTGAAGAGTTCGATGTCGGTCCCGCAGACGCCTGCGCGGTGGACATCGACGACCACCTCGCCCCGGGCGGCGATCGGCGCGGGGACCTCCTCCACCTCCGCCCGGCCGGGGCCGGTGATGACGAGAGCCCTCATCGCGGTGCGAGCACGTTCTGTCGCTGGGTGCCGAGGCCGTCGATACCGAGTTCCATCACGTCGCCGGCCTGCAACCAGACTTCGGGACGGAAGCCCATGCCGACCCCAGGCGGGGTGCCGGTGTTGATCAGGTCGCCCGGCTCCAGGACCATGAACTGGGAGATGTAGTGGACGATGAAATACGGGTCGAAGATCATCGTCGAGGTCGAGCCGGTCTGCCGACGCGTGCCGTTGACGTCCAGCCACATCCCCAGGTCGTTCACGTCGGCGATGTCGTCTTGGGTGACCAGATACGGCCCCGCCGGATTGAACGTCTCGGCCGATTTGCCCTTCAGCCACTGGCCGCCGCGTTCCAGCTGGTACGCGCGCTCCGAGACATCGTTGACGAGGGTCCAGCCGGCGATGTGGTCGCGGGCCTGGTCGACCGAGTCGAGGTAACTGGTGCGCTTGCCGATGACGATGCCGAGCTCGACCTCCCAGTCCGGCTTCGTGGAGCCGCGCGGGATCCGCACGTCGTCGTTCGGTCCGACGAGCGTGTTCGGCGATTTGGTGAAGAGGATCGGCTCGCTCGGCACGGCCTGACCGGTCTCGGCCGCGTGGTCGGAGTAGTTGAGGCCGACGCAGATGATCTGGTGCGGGCGGGCGATCGGCGCGCCGATGCGCTGGTCGCCGAGCGCTGCGACCTCACCGCGCCCGATGCGCTCCGCAACGGTCGGGCGGATGGCGGCGATGCCGTCGGCGGCGAAGAACGCCTCGTCGAAGTCGCGGACGACGTCGGAGAGGTCGACGTAGGCGTTTCCGTCGACCAGAACGGCCGGCCGTTCTGCGCCTGCCGGGCCGATGCGAAGCAGTTTCATACGGTTTCCTTTCGGGGATGCGCCTGGGAAAGGCGGGATCGGTCGATGCGTCCGGACCACGGAGCGACCGGCGCTCCGTGAATACCGGGCCGGGCGGTGAACATGCGGCCGGCGAAGGAGTGGGCGCGAAGTCGAGCGTCCGAGAGGCCTTCGCGCGCCGTGGTGATGACGAGCGTTCCGAGGTCGGGCCCGACGAATGCCACCGATGACACGTGCGGCGTGGGCAGCTCTACGTGCCCGACGATCTCGCCGTCGGGTGCGCAACGCACCACGCGGGCCCCACCCCACAAGGCCAGCCAGACGCACCCCTCCGCGTCGACCGCGAGCCCGTCGGGAAGCCCGTCCTGCACCGTGAGGAACGTCTTCCGTGGTCCGATCGCCCCCGTCTCCGGATCGTAGTCGCGCACGTGGACCCGGCCGCGGAGCGTGTCGACGCTGTAGAGCAGCCGCCCGTCGGGAGACCAACCAAGCCCGTTCGACATCGCGAGATCGCCGTCGACGGGAGTGACCGACCCGTCCTCCTCGAACCGGAGGAGGGACTCTTGCTCGGCGGCGCTCTTCGTGCCTGCGACGAACAGCCCACGCGGATCCGGCTTTCCGTCGTTGAAGCGGCGGCCGGTGCCGGCGACCACCTGCGGTCCGGCCGTCAGCGAACCGTCGAGCTCGCGCACATACAGACGGTGCGCTCCGGCTATCAGCATCCGTCCGTCGTCGGCGACCGTGGCGGCGGCGGCGATGTCAGGGACCTCCACACGCTCGAGCACGCGGATCGTTCCGTCGGAGTGCAACCGGCCGGTGAGCACCCTGCCTTCCATGATGTCCACCCAGACCACACGCGAGCGCGCGGAGTCCCACATCGGGCCTTCCGCCAGGAAATACGACTCGTCCGTCGCCACCCTCGCTTCGGCGAGGCGAGGCGATTCATCGCGGGTGCTCATGCCGTCTCCCGCGCCGTGACATCGTCGGAGATCGCGTCGTAGATGAGCCAGGCGAGCTCCTCCACCCGTGCTTGCTCGAGGTGATAGACGCGGGCCGGTCGGAAGCTTCCGCACACCCGCGCGATCTCGTGCCTGACAGCGCCGACAGCCTCGAGCGCGGAGAGGTGGGAGGAGATTCCGTTGCGCGTCCAACCCACCTCGCGGCTGAGTTGCGAGACCGTGGCCGGACCCGAGCGCGCCAGCGCCCGGAGGAGCTCCAGCCGGACGGCTGGGAGACCGAACGCGACGGCGACCGTGGCTGCGGTGTCTTCCATGACCAAATCCACTTCGATTGGCTTCGAGAGTCGTATTGGTGGCTATCATAGCCGTGTTCCAACTGTCAGATCCAAATTCCATTTATCGGAAGGCAGCGAAGGATGACTCGCTCCGTCGGCGCACCGCAACGCCTGCTCCCCTCGCTCACGGCCGCACTCGCCGACACCGGAACGGACGTGCGGACCCGCGCCGTCGACCGGCTGTCGCGCGCGCACGACGCCTCGCACTACGTGTTGACCCCGCAGGCGGTGGCCGTCGCCGCCGATGTGCGCGAGGTTTCGCGGATCCTCGCAGCTGCGCAGGGATTCCGGACGCCCGTGACCTTCCGTTCCGGGGGCACGAGCCTTTCCGGGCAGGCGGGGACGACGGGCCTGCTGGTGGACACGCGGCGCAACTTCCGGAAGATCACCGTGGAGGCCGGAGGGCTCATCGTCCGCGCCCAACCCGGAGCGACGGTCCGCTCGGTCAACGCACGACTCGCTCGCCATGGCCGCAAGCTCGGACCCGACCCGGCTTCCGAGATCGCGTGCACGATCGGCGGGGTGGTCGCGAACAACTCCTCCGGCATGTCCTGCGGCATCCATGCCAACACCTACCGGACCCTGGCATCCGCCGTACTGGTACTCCCTTCCGGCACGGTCATCGACACAAGCGCAGATGACGCGGCGGCTCGCCTGCTGGAGAAGGAGCCCGATATTCATCACGGACTCATCCGACTCCGCGATCGCGTGCGGGCTGACGCGGCGTCGGTCGAGACACTCAAGCGGCTCCACTCGCTCAAGAACACGATGGGCTACAGCCTGAACGCGCTGCTGGATCACGACGAACCGCTGCGCATACTCGAGCACCTGGTCGTCGGATCGGAAGGCACCCTCGCGTTCGTGTCGGAGGCCTCCTTCCGCACGCTCCCCGTCCTTCCCGAGGTCGCGACCGGGTTGCTGATCTTCACCGACCTGGCCGACGCGACGACGTCGCTGAGGGCGCTCGTCGACACCGGCTTCGCCACCATCGAGCTGATGGATGCCGCGAGCCTGAAAGTCGCCCAACGCGACCCGGAGGCGCCCGCCGAACTCGCCGCATTGAGCGTCGACGATCACGCGGCACTGCTCGTCGAATTCCAGTGCGCGACGGCAGAGGAGCTGGCCGAACGGATGGAAACGGCGCGGCTCGTCTTCGCCCGGCTCCCCCTCAGCGCGCCGGCCGAGTTGACGACGGACGCGGCCATCCGCGCTCAGCTCTGGCACATTCGCAAGGGTCTGTACACCGCCGTCGCCGGCGCTCGCCCTTCGGGGACCACGGCTCTCCTCGAGGACGTGGCCGTTCCGATCGATGTACTCGGGGCAACCTGCTCGCACCTCGTCGAACTCTTCGAGCGACACGGCTACCGAGACAGCGTCATCTTCGGCCACGCCAAGGACGGCAACATCCACTTCCTGATCAACGAGCGATTCGACGACCCGAACAGCCTCTCCCGCTATCAAGCGTTCACCGAGGACATGGTGGAGCTCATCCTCGCGGCCGGAGGCACTCTGAAAGCCGAGCACGGCACCGGCAGGATCATGGCGCCGTACGTGCGACAGCAGTACGGGGACGAGTTGTACGACGTGATGTGGGAGGTCAAGCGGCTGATCGATCCGAAGCTCCTCCTCAACCCCGGCGTGCTCTTGACGGACGACGCCGACTCCCATATCCGCCACCTGAAGGTCACGCCGACGGTCGAGAGCGAAGTCGACCGCTGTGTGGAGTGCGGGTACTGCGAACCCGCGTGCCCGTCGCGAGACCTCACGCTGACCCCTCGCGAACGAATCGTGGTGCGCCGCGAGCTTCACGCCGCGCGGGAAAGAGGAGACGAAGCCCTGGCCCGGGAGCTCGAGCAGCAGTACGAGTACGACGGTGTCGAGACGTGCGCGGTCGATGGAATGTGCCAGACCTCCTGCCCGGTGCAGATCAACACCGGGGATCTGGTGCGCAGGCTCCGCGCGGAGGCGGCCCCGTCGCCGCTGCAGGCCGGCGCCGCGATCCTCGCGCGGCACTGGAACGCCACGACCCGAATCGGTGCCACTGCGCTCGATCTGGCGAACGCCGTCCCGGCTGCCCTCCCCCGCATGGCGACGAAGATGGCACGCGCAGCCCTCGGCGCCGACACCGTCCCGCTCTACTCGTCCGAGCTCCCCGGCGGCGGCAGGCCACGGCGGGTCATCGAGGCCCCCGATCCGGAGGCAGTGTACTTCTCTTCCTGCACCACGACGATGTTCGGTCCGGTCGGGGATGACGGGGTCGCCGAGTCCTTCCTCCGGCTCTGCGACCGGGCGGGCGTCGAGATCGCGACACCGGATGACATTCCGTCGCTGTGCTGCGGGACCCCGTGGAAGTCGAAAGGGCTGGCCGACGGGTATCGCCTGATGACGGAGAAAGTGGCGCGGTCCCTGCGCAAGGCGACGGACGCCGGTCGTCTGCCGGTCGTGTGCGACGCGTCGTCCTGCACAGAAGGACTCCGCATCCTTCTCGACGCGGCCGGCGAGGCGGGGGTGCGGGTGATCGACGCCGTGGAGTTCGTCGCCGATCGCATCCTCCCGCGCCTGCCGGTGGGCGCGCGGGTTCCATCCGTGACGCTGCATCCGACATGCTCGTCTGTTCATCTGGGCCTGGACGCCGCGCTCCGCCGCGTTGCCGGAGCGGCCGCGGAAGCGGTCGTCGTCCCGGACGACTGGGGCTGCTGCGCATTCGCAGGCGATCGCGGGATGCTTCATCCCGAGCTGACCGCGTCGGCGACGGCAGGGGAGGCGGCCGAGGTACGCACGGCCGCCTCGGCGCGCCACGCATCGCTCAACCGCACGTGTGAGCTGGGGATGACGCTAGCGACCGGAGAGCGATACGAGCACATCCTCCAGGTTCTCGACTCGACACTCGCGTGACGGGGTTGGCACGAGTGGTTCCAGAACAACTCTACTTGTCTGAGGAGTTTGTGGTAGCTTCTTCCCATGACGCACCTCCGTCCCCTTCTTCTTGGCCGCCGCGGCGGGGCCTAGCCAGACCGGCTCCCCGACGTGGAGCCCCCAGCTGTGCCGGTCGACCATCGCCGACAGAACGAGGCGCGCCCTTCTGGATTCGCGAACGGCATTCGACGATGCCCGGCGAGGCACTGACCCTCATGGCTTGAGGTCGCGGCGACCCGAGCGGGATCGCCCTCCACGGCGCACGACTCCCATTCGCCATCCATGACAACGGAGAACTCCATGACCGAGGAACACGGGCTGCCGGAGCGCAGTCGGATCGTTCAGCAGCGCCTGATCGGCGCCGGACTCACCGCTCGCGTGCGCGAACTGCCCGACTCGACCCGCACGGCTGCGGAGGCGGCTGCCGCGCTCGGGTGCGAGATCGGCGCCATCGCCAGCAGCCTGCTCTTCCTCGCCGACGGGGCGCCCCTGCTCGTGATGACCAGCGGTCGCCACCGCGTCGACACCGCGATCCTCGCCAGCGAGATCGGTGCGACGACGATCGCGATGGCCAGCGCCAAGGACGTACGCGCCATCACCGGACAGGCGATCGGCGGCGTCGCGCCCGTCGGGCACCCAGCGCCCGTGCGCACGGTCATCGACCGAGCGCTGACGGACTACGACACCGTCTGGACGGCCGCCGGCACGCCCCACACCGTCGTGCCCCTGAGCTATGAGCAGCTCATGGCACTCACCGGCGGAGCGTCCGTCTCCGTCGCCACCGACTGAAGGCTGGACGATCGCCTTCGCGAAGCCCTGACCATCGCCGAACCACGCTCAGGAGCACAGGATGAAAACCGTTGCGCACATCTTCCACGACGACGCGGACTCGCTGACCATCGGCAGCCGACTCCCGGGCCGGATCGCCAAGGTCGCAGCCGACGACGACATCGGCGTCGAGGTGTTCGTCTTCGGCCCCGCACAGCGTCGTCTGACCCAGACCGACAGTGAGACCGACCGCCTGTTCAACGCGCAGATCGACGAACTGATCGCCTCCGGGATCCGGGTCGGTGCCTGCATCAACTCCGCCCGTGCGGAAGGCGCTCAGGACGCTCTCACTCGACGCGGCCTGACGCTCTCCGTTGCGCGAGACGAGTTCATCCGTTTCACTCTCGAACGCGCCACCGTGATCACCTTCTAGTGCCGTCGAGTTCGTGCATAAGGAACGTCTGAGGCGTCACGACACTTCCGAGTCCGCCCACCGTCACGCTTCAGATCCGGGGGCGTGGGCGCAGGGGTGCCCAACCGTTCACCGAATGGGAAAGGGGGAGAAACCAATCCGGTGCCTGCGCCCACGCCGGCATAGGGAAGAGGCGCTCGACGATCGTCGCCTGATCTCGGGTACCAGCCCGCGCTCGGCAATTCGAGTGCGGGGCGAACCGCTCCAGACCACCCGTAGGGAACCGAGACCTCAGTGGGCTCGAAGGTATTGCTCGAGCGCCGCGTCGATGTGCTCCTCGGCTGCCGCTCTGGCCGCCTCGGGTCGCCCGTCTTCGATCGCAGAGATGACGTCGTCGTGTTGTTCTTCGACGGTGCGCATCCAAGCCGAATCACTCAGATTCGACACCGTCGAAACGGCGATACGGTCCCACACCCGCCCCAGGGCGTCGAGCAGCATGGGGTTGCCCGCGCTCCGGCCGATCGCGCGGTGGAGCGCGAGATTGGCCATCGCGGCCGCTCGCGGGTTCGGAGCAGCGGCCACCGCCGCGGCTGCTTCGCGGATGAGGCGGACCTCCCTCGGCGCCAGCTCGCCACGCGCCTGGCGTTGGGCCGCCAGCTCGGCGGCCAGGCCCTCCAGTCGGGCGCGCAGCACGTAGAGCTGGCGCACCTCGTCTCCGCTCAGCGTGGCCACGGCGACGCCCTTGGCCGCGCCGACGACGAGGCCGTCGGCGCGCAGCCGCCCGATCGCTTCCCGAATCGGCGTCCGGCTCACTCCCAGCTCTTCCGCGAGGGCTGCTTCGGTGAGCCTCTCCGCCGGGGCGAGTTCGCCATTCGAGAACTTTCTCCGCAGCGCCTCGTAGACCATGTCGGTGCTGCCCGCTGATGTATCCGGCTCTGCTCTCATTGCCTGCAGTGTATTCATTGCGTGCGGCCGGGAGCAGGCGACGCGCCCGCCTGCGCTCCTGCTCGTCCGCCGAGGTAGCCGTCGAGGATGTCCTTGCCCGTGCAGAAGACGACGTCTTCATGGTCGAGGATGTACTCGAGCGCTTCGTCGACGTACCTCGCACGGTGAGGCGCTCCCATGATGTAGGGGTGCACGACGAGCGCCATCACTCGGGGAATCCCGGTGGCGATCGCGTCTTCCCTGAGCTGAGTGAACTGATCGATCGCCCGGTCCCGGTACTCGGCCGCCGGATGGTGCTGGATCAGCATCATCGCCACGTCGTTGCACTCTTGCGTGTACGGGATGCTCGTGATCTGCCCTGAGCGCGTGGCCAGCGAGGTGGGCTGATCATCGAGAACCCAGTCGCAGACGTACTCGTATCCCTCTTCCACGAGGATGTCGGGGGTCTCCCATGTCTCGGTCAGGCCCGGTCCGAGCCAGCCCCGCGGCTTGGCACCGGACGCCCGCGTGATCGCCTCGGTGGTCAGGCGGATGTCGAGTCGCTCGTCCTCGACCTTCTGCATGTTGCGCTGGGTGAGGCCGTGGCCGATGAACTCCCAGTCGCGCTCGATCGCCGCCTGCACGATCGGCGGATAGGAGTCGATCGCGGCCCCGTTGATCGCCAGCACGGCGGGAATCCGGTGTTTGTCGATGATGGAGAGCAGACGCCAGAATCCGACTCGGTTCCCGTACTCATGCCACGCCCAGTTGGGGATGTCGGGAGTGGGGACACCGCCCGCCGGAGGTGTGAGCACGGTTCGGGGCATCGGCTGGAGGGGATCCCATTCCTCGACGTTGACGATCACCCACACGGCAACGTTGGCATCGCCGGGAAGGGTGATCCGGCTATCCCGGTGGTGAATCGGGTCGTAACTGATCCGCTCAGTTGGCAGCATCTTCTACTCCTTTTCCAATGGTGACGGTGAGCCCGGGCACTCCGTCGATGTCGACCGCGACCACGTCACCGGGAAGCAGGGACGAGACTCCTGCGGGCGTGCCGGTGAAGATCAGGTCCCCCGGGTGAAGCTCGTAGTCGGCGGACAGATGGGACACGATCTCGGCAACGTTCCAGATCATGAGCTGCAGCTGCGTCCGCTGCGCGATCGAGCCGTTGACCCGGACCGTCAGGGCGGCGGTCGCAAGGCCGTCGATGTCCGTCGCCGGAACGAACGGGCCGACGGGCGCGGAATGATCGAAGGCCTTGCCGGCTTCCCACGACAGGCCCATGGCCCGGCAATCGCGCTGGCGATCCCGGCGCGTGAGGTCCAAGCCGGCCGCGTAACCCCAGATCACGTCATTCGCGCGATCGGCGGGGATGTTGAACGCCCGTGCACCGATGGCCACGACCAGCTCGCCCTCGAACTGGAAGTCGGCGGTGCGGGACGGGTAGGGCACAGTCGCTCCGTCTTCGACGATGGCGTCGGTCGGCTTCTGGAAGAAGAACGGGTCGTCGCGCTCGTCGCCTTCCTTCATCTCCCTGATGTGATCGAGGTAGTTCCTGCCGACGCAATAGATGCGCCGTACAGGGATACGGTCGGGTGACCCGGCGATGGGCACCGAGGTCTGCGGGATCGTCCAGAGATCAGTCATGGCTTCCTTTCAATTGACTGCGCGTGCAGTGGTGGACGGCTCATTCGGGATCCGCGCCGGCGAGCGTGCCGGGCGGCGGCCACTGGCCGCGCGAGCGGGCCCGTTCGAGAAGTTCTTGCGTATAGCGGGCGGCATCATCGACGGCCTGACGGTCGGATGGCCGAGTCAGTACTCCTTCACGCTTGAGGACGCGACCATCGGCGACGACGGTGTCGATGTTCTCGCTGCGCCCTTGACGTACGAGGTCCTCGTACGGGTCCCCCGGCGGCCGAAGGTTGCTGTCGCGGCGAATCAGAACCAGATCGGCACGTTTACCCGGGGTGATCGAGCCCGTCTCGTGCGAAAGGCCGAGATCCCGCGCTCCCTCGATCGTCGCCATGGCGAGCAGGCGGCGCGGCGTGACCACCGCCTTCGATGTGCGCGCCAACTCGACGGCTTCGAGTGCCCGCAACGTCCCGAAGACATCGGGCGATGTCGGCATGGCGAGCGTGTCGGTGGACAGCGAGACGGAGACGCCGGCCTCGAGGAATTCGGTGAGGAGGGGGAAGCCCATCGTCCGGAGCTCTGTGATCGGGCTCAGCGAGATCCGCGTTCCGGTACGCGCCACGGCAGCGATGTCTGCCGGCGACGCGTGCACGGCGTGCACGATCTGGACGTCGCTGCCGAGCAGGCCGTTCTCGGCGAGCAGGCCGAGACCGCAGCTCCGGCAGCCGTCTTCGCGAAGGCAGCGGTCGCAGTGCATCGTGATCGGGAGGTTCAACGAACGCGCGGTATCCCACTCGGTTTGCCAGACGACGCGGGGCGTTCTATACGGGCCGCGCAGGGCTACACCGAAGTGGATCAAGCCACGGGTGCGGCTTTCAGGCCAGCGGGCGAGGAGGCGAGGAAGGTCTTCGAGGTCCATCGGGTGATCCGACCCGGTGGAGTCGCGCGGCCCGTACGAGAACCGCCCGCGGATGCCGGCATCGAGCTGGGCTCGGATATTGAGGTCGGCGTCCTCTGGCGATTGCACGTTGTGGTCCCAGTTGTGGACGGTCGTGATGCCGGCGGCAATCGCCTCCGCGAGGCCGAATCGAGCAGCCCAGTAGAAATCGTCGCTGGTGTAGACCGGAGCGAGGGCTCGTTTCACGGCGAAGTAGTCGCGCCCTGGCGCGTCTGACACGACACCGCGGAGAAGGCTGTTCCAGAGGTGCCAGTGCGTATCGACGAAGCCGGGCAGCGCGATCATCTCGCTGGCGTCGATGACGAGGTCGTACGAACCTGCCGCCGCGGACGCCGTCACGTCGAGGAACTTCCCGTCGGTGATCGCGATGTCAGCGCGAGGAAGGTCGCCGATCTCCGGGTCCATGCTCAGGACGGCGACATCCTTGACGAGAACACGTCGGGGTTGGGCGGTATTCACCAGTGGACTCCTAACACGATGGCCAAGATCAGGCCGTAGCAGACGACTCCCCACCTGATGGCGCGGGCGGGAATGCGCCGAGCGATCAGCACGCCCAATCTCCCGCCGACAAATCCGGTCACTGCGAGAGCCAGCGCCTCGGGCCATGCGACGGGAGCGAGCAGGGTGAAGAAGAGGGCAGAGACGCATCCGACGACGAGGGAGAGCAGCCCCTTCAACGCATTGAGCCGATGCAGGGAGTCGTCGATGAACATCCCGAGGGCGGCGAGCATCATGATTCCGAGGCCGGCTCCGAAGAAGCCGCCATAGATCGAAATGATGGTCTGCGACACGACAAGCGCTGCGGTGTGCGGTGACCGAGTCCGGATCCGCGACTTCAGCACCGGCTGGATCGCGAGCAGAACGGCTGAGCCGGCGATCAGCCAGGGCACGAGACTCCGGAAGACATCGGACGACACCTGAAGGAGGAGCAGCGAGCCCATGAGGGCGCCGGCGATGCTCACGAGCGAGAGGAGGACGATGCGTCTCCGCTGGCCCGTCAGCTCGGGAAGATATCCCAGGCTCCCGCCGAGGTAGCCGGGCGCCGCCGCAACGGCATTCGTGACGTTGGCGGGGATCGGAGGCAGCCCCGTCGCGAGAAGGGCCGGAAACGAGATCATGGATCCGCCCCCGCCGACCGCGTTGACGGCACCGGCGCCGAGTCCCGCGACTCCGAGCAGCAACCACGAGTACCAGCCCATCTCCCACCTCCTTCCGAACGACGTCAGGCTCAGCCGTCGATGACCGCGGTCGCCTCGATCTCGATCAGGAGATCGGGATCAGCGAGACGCGCGACCTCGACATGGGTCCGAGTGGGTCGGTGATCGTCGAAGAATCGCAGGTAGACGGCATTCACCGCCGCCTGGTCGCTCATGCGGGTGTTGTAGATGGTGACCTTGACGATGTCGTCCTTCGTCCCTCCCGCGGCACGCACCAGATTGTGGATGTTGACCAGGCAGGCTTCGGTCTGCTCCTCCAGGGAAGCGTCGGCCGCCGGCGGCTGCCCGCTCACACCGATGATCGGGTAGGTCTGCCCGGACGTGTAGATCGCGATGCCGGAGGTTCTCACCACGGGTGCGAACGGGGGGTGGGCCAGACCGGTCGCCTCGGCCAGGGACCCGGACCAGTGCGCCTCGAGCCCGGCGTCGATGTACTCATACATAGAGGTCTCCTCTTTTCGTGAAGGGTCCGCGGGTCAGGACGGCGAACACCAGGGCGCCGAGCAGGATGCCGACGGGGTAGGCGAGGTCTGCTCCGTCCAGAGCCTGCCGCGACACCGAGCCCACCAGCATGGCCGCCGCGTTGTGGCTCTGGGCGAGGTCCGATCCCACCGCGGTGCTGGAGAAGGGGAGGGCGCCGAGGTAGCCGATGATGATCGCCGCCAGCGCCGCCCAGCCTGGACGCAGCGACGAGTTGCGTGTCGTCGCCGTCTTCATGAAGAGTGCGAGGTCGGGCTTGCGCGCCCACACCACGATCCAGATCCCGACGAAGGGACCGATCCAATACGTGGCCAGAAGCAGAACGTTCGTGAACTTATCGCTCAGATTGCCGCCGTCGAGATACAGCGTCAAAGCGAGGGCGACCGCAGCGACGATCGCCGTCACCAACGGGCGAGGGAGGCGGATGCCCGCCCCGAGGATCTGCAGTCCCGCCGAATACTGGGCGACAGCGGCGTTGGCCACGACGCCGAGGTACATCGCGATCATCACCAGCACGCCGACGGCACCCCCTCCGACCAACCCGAAGATCGATGCCATCGGTGAACTTCCGGTGAGGAGGGAGCTCGCCGTGAGGCCCAAGATCTCGACCCAGGTGCACGCGACCGCGATCCCGATGAACGTCGCCCAGAACAGCCGGGGCTTCGACGTGGACTGCGGGAGGTAACGGCAGTAGTCGGGCGCGTTGTGCGCCCAGCCGAAGGAGAACCCGAAACTGATCGCGGCGAGGAGGAAGAACGAGCCCACTCCCCCGGTCGCCACCTTGGCGGCGGCCGCTTGGACGCCCCCGACATTGGCGAGGACGACGACCGTGATGAGAATGAATCCCGCCGCGACAACGAACGCCATGACGCGTTCGAACAGGTGCAGGATCCGGTACCCGGCCACGCTGACCAGTCCCTCCAGGAGGAACACGAGGAGGATCGCCACGGTCGGGTTCAGACCGAACGCTACCTCCAGCGCCTGCGCACCGAAGATGGCTCCCAGGGCGATGAAAGCGATGCTGGTCAGCGCGGCGAGGACGCCCGCGACGCCGGTGAGCCGGCCGAACGGGACGCGCGATTGGGCGAGACACGGAAGCCCGGTCACCGGCCCGGTGAGACTCAGTGCGGCCGGCCCGACCACTCCGAGGACGTTCCCGAGCACGATGGCCGCCACTGCCGCCCAGAAGTTGAGGTTCAGACCACCGGGTCCACCGATCACTCCGAGGAACAGCGCGCTCGGCACGAGCTGCGCAGCGAACCAGAGCCCTCCGACATGCCAGGGCTTCCCGTGGCGTTCGGCGGCCGGGATCGGCGCGAGGCCGGTCCATTCGATAACGGACGTGCTCTGGGTGATGGGCCCCTCGATCGGGACGTTCTCGGTATCCATCGGGTGGTTCTCCTGTCGTCGTCGTTGATTCTCGGAGGGTCGTGGTGGCCGGTCGAGGGGCTTCGGCGCCGGTCACTTCCGTTTTTGAATGCTATGTGCACATTGCATGCAGTGTCAACAAGACGAGCGAGATTGTGCGGCAAGGTGGCGAGTTCTGCGGTTGGGGACCGCCGACCGGTTCCCTGAGGTGCGCCGGCGCGACGGCCTGACCGCGTCGCTGGGGGCGGATGACCGAGCCCGCGATCACAGCTCCGCGAGCGACGCGACCAACTCCCACCCGACGACGCCTGCGAGGCAGGTGTAGACGATCCCTGCCACGACGCTCAGCAGCCGGGCGGCGGACGAGCTCGGCGCGAGGCGACGCTGCAGCGTACCGGCGAGGAGGCCGACCGTCGTGTCGACGATGTAGCCGATCGCCATGAAGCACACACCGAGCAGGATGAACTGGGCTGCGCTCGAGCTGGCGGAACCGAGGAACTGCGGGAGGAAGGCCAGGAAGAACAGCGCCATCTTGGGATTGGTCAGATTGACGACGAGGCCCTGCCGGAACCACCCACCGTCCCGCGCGCCCGACCCGAACGGGGCGCCGCGGCGCGCGTCGCGAAACGCATCCACCGCCAGCCACGCGAGGTAGCCGAACCCGATCAGCCGCAGCAGGTTCAGCGACCACGGGAACTCGCGGACGAGCACGCCGGTTCCGGCGGCGACGGCGAGAGAGTAGACGAGCACCCCGAGGGCGACCCCGGCGGAGGCCCGCAGGGCGGCGGTGCGACCGCCGCTGATGCCCACCGCGACCATGTAGGCCATGTCGGTCCCCGGGGCGATGCAGATCAGCAGGCTGGCCAGGAGGAAGAGCGGGAGGACCGTGGGGTCGATCATCGGGCTGCTGTCGCGCCGGCCACGGGATTGCGGTGACGGTGCCTGTCCACCCGCGCCCGGTTGCCGCAGCCCGGGCTGCACCACCGCTGATTGCGCCGAGAGCGGTGGAAAATCTGCCCGCACCCGGGCGCCTCGCACACGGCGATCGCGGCCAGATCCTCGCGGGCGAGGAGGTCGACGGTCGCGGCGGCGAGCACGCCCAGCAGGGAGCGGAAGCCGGGGCCGGCCGCCAAACGGCTCGCGCCGGCGGACGCCGTCAGGAGCCGCGAGACGCCGGCATCGCACACGCGGGCGTTGACGAGGTCGACGTCCTCCGGCACGAGAGGCTGCTGGCGGGCGGCGTGCTGGAGGAGACGGCTCGTGGCGTCCCGCTGCTCGATCACCGACGTCAGGTCGATGTCCTCCCCGTCGAGCGACGGGAGCCATGCGGGCTCCGCCTCGACCCATTCGAGGAACTCCTCGACGGTGCCGATGAGCTCCTCGCGGCTGCCGTCGAGCCCGATCGTCGTGTTGGCGAAGTCCACGGCCAGGTGGTCGCCCAGCCAGATCCAGCGCGTCTGTGAAGTCACGCCCACATCCTGGACCTGTCATGGGATGTTGCGCAAAAACCATTACATCGGCTCGTGCTACGGTGTGCCCTGCGATTCAGGGAGGGACATGTGACGGACACGAGACTGCCGGTGCTCGAGTATCTCCGGAGGCAGCTGGCGGGGACCCTGCAGCCGGGGGAGACGACCCATCTGCGCTATCCGACGGCCGTCTCGCGCCTCCTGGGCCTGGAGATCGTGGAGGTCGACGAG